>DAICZI010000140.1:0-5379 GCA_027311205.1 Beijerinckiaceae bacterium
ACGACAACCTGTACGTCGTCGATGCCGGGTTCTTTCCTTCGTCGGCCGCGGTCAATCCGGCCCTGACCATCGCGGCCCAGGCCATGCGCGTGGCTGACCACATGATTCACGCCGATCTTTGAGGAGGGCCTATGGCCTATGACTACATCATCGTCGGCGGTGGCTCGGCAGGTTGCGTGCTGGCCAACCGGTTGAGCGCTGACCCATCAATCAAGGTGCTGCTGCTGGAGGCGGGCGGCGGCGATGCCAATCCATTGTTCAGCATGCCTGCAGGCTTTGCCAAAATGACCAAGGGTGTCGCCAGTTGGGGCTGGAGCACCGTGCCGCAGAAGCACCTCGACGGGCGGGTGATCTGGTTTACCCAGGCCAAAGTCATTGGCGGCGGCTCATCGATCAACGCGCAGCTTTATACGCGCGGCCATGCCAAGGACTATGATGCCTGGGTGAGCGAAGCTGGATGCGAAGGCTGGTCTTACAGCGAGGTTTTGCCCTATTTCAAGCGCTCCGAGGATAACCAGAAACTAGTCAACGCCTATCACAGCTATGGTGGCCCGCTCGGCGTTTCCTATCCCGTCAATCCCATTCCGATCAGCTATGCGTTTTTGCGCGCGGCACAGGAGGCAGGGATTCCCTTCAATGATGATTTCAATGGCGCGGTGCAGGATGGCATCGGCCATTATCAACTTTCGACCCGCAATGCGGTGCGGTCCTCCGCATCCAGTGCTTTTCTCAAGCCGGTGCGAGGCCGCGCCAACCTGACCGTGCGCCTGAAGACGCCGACGCTGAAAATCATCGTCGAGAAGCACCGCGCGGTGGGCGTTGAGGTGGGCGGAGCCCAGGGTGTTGAGACGCTGCGGGCGACACGCGAGGTCATCGTCTCATGCGGTGCCATGGGGTCACCGCGGCTGCTGCAACTGTCGGGCATTGGCCCGGCTGACGCCTTGAGAGCGGCTGGCGGGGCGGTGGTGCATGATCTGCCCGGCGTTGGCTCCAACCTGCAAGACCATCTCGATCTTTACGCCATCAGCGAATGCACCGGTGATCACACCTTTGACCGGATCGCCCGTCCGCACCGCACGCTCTGGGCCGGGCTGCAATATCTCCTGTTCAAGACCGGCCCCGTGACCTCAACCCTGTTTGAAACGGGCGGCTTCTGGTATGCCGACAGCCAGGCCCGCTCGCCGGATATCCAGTTTCATCTCGGCCTTGGCTCGGGCATCGAAGCGGGGGTCGCGCAGATGCGCAATCCCGGCGTCACGGTGAATTCGGCCTTTCTGCGCCCGCGCTCACGCGGCACGGTACGCCTTGCCAGCGCCGACCCCGCTGCCATGCCGCTGATTGATCCCAATTACTGGGCCGATCCCTATGATCGCGTCTGCGCCATCAAGGGCTTGCGGATGGCACGCGACATCTTGCGCCAACCGGCGCTCAAGCCCTTTGTGCTGGCCGAGCGGCTGCCGGGCGAGAGTCTCGAGAGTGATGAGGATCTGGCGGCCTATGCCTGTCGCTCGGCCAAAACCGACCATCACCCCGTCGGCACCTGCGCCATGGGCAACGGCCCTGACGCCGTAACGACGCCAGACCTGAAAGTGCGCGGCATCGATGGGTTGCGCGTCGTTGATGCCTCGATCATGCCGTTCATTCCCTCATGCAATACCAACGCCCCGACGATCATGATCGCCGAAAAAGCCGCCGACGCGATACTGGGCCGGGCGCCATTGGGGGAGCTGGCACGGAACCCGGCAATCTAGGGCAGTCAGTGATTTTGGAAGTTAACTGATCCAAATGGAGCCTTATAATTCACGGGACGGATTATCACCGAATGATCGCGGGAGATTGCCTTTCTTGAACGTTCCTTTTGCCCATAAAAATGGACCAATACAGGATTTCGCAGAATGATGGATATTATGCGAGAGGTTATACTCTTGAGTTCAAGCAAGAGGTAGTTCACCTCGTTGCCAGCCCAAATGTGTTGCTCTCGGTGTCAAGACTGGCAAGGCGCGCGTGCGCTATCAGAGGTGGCTCGGTTTGTCTGCACAGTTTTGGCTGGCGATAAGGGGCTTCCTGCCTTTGGCATGGCGCAACCGGGATGGGCTGCGCCTGGTTGAAGCAAGCCCTGTCGAACAGGTGCTCCTCAAGGGTCGAAGCGGGGCATCTTGTGTTGTAGAACACCAGATGCCGTCCGAGCGCGGCCCGGGCTTCGGGCACTCTGGCGTCGGCGCGCCGAGAGACGTCCTCGTATGTGACCGAGCGCCAGATGCGTTCAACGAAGACATTGTCGCGCCAGGCACCCTTGCTGATCTTGATGCCATTGTCGGGCAGCAACTGCGTGACCTTTATGCTGGTAAACTGGCGGCCCTGATGCGTGTTGAAGATTTCCAGCTTTCCAAATTTGACCAAGGCTTCTTCCACCGCCTCCATGCAGAACGCCACGTCCTGCGTTATCGACAGCTTGCCGTTCCGGACCAGCTCCGCTGCCCCCCAAACAAGAAAGGAAAATCACCCGCTTGCCCAAACTCCTGCTGGACTGAAAACGTCCCCAACGAGGTCAGATCCCGATGAAAATTCCGGGTCGCATCGCAGCGCCCATCTAGGCCCTGCCGAGCTTTTCCGCGCCGCCGCCCAGCGCTGGGCCTGATGTCGGATCATAATCATCGGGCTTCTTGGCGATCAGGGTTTGCGTGGTGAGAATAAGGCCCGCCACTGACGCCGCATTGCGCACGGCTGTGGCGCAGACGCGCACCGGATCGATAATGCCGGCCTTTAGCATATCGACCGAGCCGCCATTGCGGGCATCAAGCCCATGGCCGTTCTTGCCCGCGCGAGCTCGCGCAACTTCGTTGCCCGCGTCAAGTCCAGCATTTTCGGCGATGCAATACATCGAGGCGCTGCTTGAGGGCGCGCTGCATGAGTTCGGCCCCCTGTCGGGCACTCCCCTTGAGTTGCCCAATCAATTCATCAAGCTTGGGCGCAACCTTGAGCAGCGCCAGGCCGCCACCGGGCACAATGCCTTCTTCCATCGCCGCTCGCGTTGCATTGATCGCGTCTTCGATCAATTGCGTGCGGCGTTTTTGCTCGACAGGCCTCGCGCCGCCCGCCAAAATCATCGCCGTGCCCCAGGACAGTTTGGCCAGCCGCTCCTGAAACTTGTCGCGCTCGATGTTTTCTGGTGCGGCGTCATATTGCCGGTGGACCTGCTCGCGGCGCGCCGCAATTTTCTTCTCGTCGCCAGCACCAGCGGTAATCAGCGTCTTCGTCGCCGAGACGCGTACCTGGCGGGCTGAGCCCAAATCCTGCAGGCTGGCGGTCTCGACCTTTCCCCCCAGTTCCGCCGAAATCACCCGCCCCCCGGTCATGATGGCGATATCTTCGAGCATCGCCTTGCGCCAATGACCATATTCGGGCGGATGAATCGCCGCTACCTTGAAATTGGATTTGTCGCGCCGCGCCAGCACCTGCATGATCACTGCCGGGGCCACTTCTTCAGCGATGATCAGCAAGGGCCGACCGCTACGCTCGATGAGGCCAAAGACCCCCTGCAACTGATCCATGTTGACCAGTTTATGATCCGTCATCAGGATGAAGGGGTTATCGAGCACGACCTGCATTTTTTCGACATCGGTCACCATGTGATGCGAAAGATAGCCCCGCTCGAAGGCCATGCCCTCGATCACTTCCAGCGTCGTATCCACCCCAATCCCAAATTCAACGGCAACAATGCCCTGATTTCCGGCGCGCTCGAAAGCTTCGGCCACCATGGCACCAAGGGCGGCATCATTGGCCGCAATACTGGCAACGGCGCGCAAATCCGCCAGGCCCTTCACCGGTTTGGCGACGTCTTTCAGCGCCGCGATGACGCGCAGAACCGCTGCTTCGAGGCCCTCGACCAATTCGACCGGATTAGCCCCGCCATTGAGGCACTTCAGCCCCTCCTGCACCAATTCATCGGCGAGCACCGTTGCTGTTGTTGTGCCATCGCCGGCAACCTCGTTGGTTTGCTTGGAAACCTCGCGCAGAACTTGCGCCCCCATGTTCTCGAACGGGCATTCCAGTTCGATCTCGCTGGCGATACTGACGCCATCGCGCGAGATGATCGGCGTGCCGATGGGGCGGTCGATCACCGCATTCATCCCTTTGGGGCCGAGCGTGCCGCGCACGGCCTTGGCCAGTTTGGCAACGCCGCGCCCGAGCGCCTCGCGGGCTTGCATATCATGCAGCATGATCTTGGACATGGGACTACCTCTGGATTACGGGGACACGTGGCCGGCGTTGGCTTTGCTTTTGGGCACGAAGGGCGTGTCGAGATCAAAGCGCACGGACAACAGCCCGCGACATAGCGCGCTGTTGAATTCGGCATTGACACCAACTCGGCGCAGCTTCGAGACATAGGAGGTCAAGCCGTCGGGCTGGAGTCTCGCGCCCTCGGCAGTGATGAACGCTTGCACGTCGGCCCGCACCGGGCCGACCACGCCGCGCCGATCAAGATAGCGCTGGCGCAAGCGATTGCCTTCACTATCAAGCTCCAGCGCGCCGAGTTCATCAAGGCTGATGGCAACCAGCCCCTCTGCCGAATGGCCTGCCGCAAGCAGGTGATTGAGCAGCGCCACCTGACGGCGCTGGAACGCCTTGATCAGAAAAGTCTGGCGCAATTCATCAAGATCGCCATCGGCCTCCTTGCCAAAGGTTTCCTGAAAGGACAGTCCTTTGGCAAGCCCGGCGTTGATGGTGTCGGCATACATGTGCTCGCCCAGTTCAACATCGACATGCGTGACCCACGGCAAGGCGGCAACCACCTGCCGCATGTCGTCGGCCATCAGAAACGAGAAATTCGCCGCGCACCAATAGGTTGGCAGGCGAAAGCCTATGTGGACGCGGTCTCCCGCGTCCACCCTCACGGCGGTGATGAAATTCAATTCCGTCACCGATTCATCCAGTTCCGGGTCCATGACGCCCGCAAGGCAGGCCCAGACCTCGTCGATGCGTGCGCTGCCCTGCGGGGTCATTCACTTGCTCCCGTGTACGGCGGCCGCGAGGTGCGCATAGCCACCTTCGGCCTTGATTTTCTGTTTTTGTGCTGCAATATCAATGTTATAGAGCTTGGCAGCATTCAACCCAAGGATTTTGGTTTTGGTCTCCATGGTCAGGACCGAGCCGGTTTCCCTGGTCTCAGCCTCGGGGATCTCAAAAGCCATGAATTTGTCGATCAGCCATTTCGGTGTCCAGATCCCGTAATCACTGCCATAGAGGATTTTGTCCGGGCCGATCAGCCACTCCAGGTCTGGATGCTGGGCACCGTAGCTGGTGGGATAGACGATCGCGTTATCGCGCGCCGGCGACAGCGTGCCATGCGTCTTCCAGGACAGTCTGGCGGATTGTATC
>DAICZI010000140.1:5389-5640 GCA_027311205.1 Beijerinckiaceae bacterium
TGAGTGAATGAAGGGCAACGCCACCGCCAGGCCAGCATAGACATTGGTTTCCTGCGTGGCGATCCAGCAAAAATCATCGAGGCGCGGCAGGCCGCAATGTTCAACAATAAAGTTCAAATCCTGGAACGAGGTCGCCACATCGTCTATATCGGCCACATCGAAAGCATCGCGGTTGAGCGGGATGATCGTCGGGCCTTTATGAACATGGATATTTTTGATCCCGAGTTTCTGGGCGGTCTCAAGAAATGTGT
>DAICZI010000141.1 GCA_027311205.1 Beijerinckiaceae bacterium
GCCGCGAAATACCCCTTCCAGGGCACCGGCAAAATATACCACCAGCCCCTGAATCACCAGGATCATGTCGCGGGTGACGGCGGGCACATCGAAGGCAAGCTCGGCCCCGCCCTGATAAAGCATCCCGAACAGCAGGCCCGCCAGCACCACGCCCAGCGGATGGCCGCGCCCCATCAGCGCGACGGCGATGCCAACAAAGCCAAAGCCGGAGGTAAAATCAATCAGCAAGCGGCCCTGCGCGCCCATCACTTCATTGACCGCAACCCCGCCTGCCAACGCGCCCGAAACCAGCATGGCGATGATGATCATCGCGCTGGCCGAAATCCCGGCATAGGCGGCGGCCTGGCGGTTGACGCCTGCAACCCGCAAACCATAGCCGCTGCGGGTGCGAAACAGCCAGAGCCAGACGCCAAAGGCCGCCAGCAAAGCGAGGATAAAGGCGCCATTGAGCGGCGTTGGTGTCAATTTCAGACCGAATGTCCCAGCCAGATGGGTCAGTTCCGGCATGCGCGCACTGTGTGGCAAGGCGGCGCTTTCGGGCTGCATGTCGCCTTTGGGGCGCAGCACATTGACCAGAAGATAGGACATGAGGGCGCTCGCCAGCCAATTGAACATGATCGTGGTTATGACAATGTGGCTGCCGCGCCGCGCTTGCAGCCAGGCGGGAACAAAGGCCAGAGCGCGCCTGCCGCTGCGCCAGCGCCGATGCAAAGTGGCACGAGCAGCCACGCGTTCAACCCCGGCAGGGCCAGCGCCATCAGCGTGACGCCAAGCCCCGCGACATAGGCCTGGCCATCCGCGCCAATGTTGAACAGCCCGGCCTGATAGGCGACGGCCACAGCGAGACCCGCAAAAATGAAATCGGTCGTGTAAAACAGCGTATAACCAAGGCCTTCGCTGGAGCCAAGGCTGCCCGCAATCATCAATCGCGCGACGACCAGCGGGTTTTCGCCGATCATCAGCACTACCAGCCCGGAAATCAGGAAGGCAAAACCGACAGTGGCCAGTGGCACCAGCACGGCTTCGGCCAAAGCGCTATGGCGCGGGCTCATGCTGCCTCCGCGCCGATGCCTGCCATCAGCAGGCCGAGATCGCGCTCGCTGGTCGCCTCTGGGCGGCGTTCGCCGGTGATGCGGCCATTGCACATCACCAAGATGCGATCCGCGAGGGTGAGAATCTCGTCAAGCTCGACCGAAACCAGCAGGATAGCTACGCCCGCATCACGCAGCGCGATGATTTGGGCATGGATGAATTCAATCGCGCCGATGTCAACGCCGCGCGTCGGCTGGCCGATCAGCAGGATTTTCGGATGACGCATGATTTCGCGCGCCAGCACCAGCTTTTGCTGGTTGCCACCTGAAAAGCCCGCCGTCACCAGTTCCGGGTTGGGGGGGCGCACATCGAAGGCCAGCATCTTGGCTCGGCAATCAGCGATGATCGCCGCCTTGTTCAGCAACAGTGCGCCAAAGGCGGCATCATGAGCGTAACCCAACAGTGCGCTTTCGCTCGCAGCAAAGGGCAGCACCAGCCCACGGCCCTGCCTGTCTTCTGGCACATGCATCACGCCTTGTGCCCTGAGCTTGCCCGGATGGCGCGCAGGTGCGGCAAGTTCGCGTCCAAACAGCGCCACGCTGCCCGCTTGCGGCTGCGCCAACCCGGCGAGCACATCGAGCAATTCAGATTGCCCATTGCCGGAAACCCCGGCTATGCCCACAATTTCCCCGGCGTGGAGATCAAGGGAGACGTGATCAAGCCGCGCGACACCATCCGAACCGGCGAGACAGATATCCCGCGCTTCAAGCACCCGCGCACCGGGTTGCCGCGCGCCCTTGGAGGCCCGCAGTGCCACCTTGCGCCCGACCATGGCCTCGGCCAGTTCGTCGGCTGACGTGGCAGCAGTGGCAAAAGTGCCGACAATCCGCCCGGCTCGCATCACCGAGACTTCGTTCGTCAGATCAAGCACCTCACGCAGCTTGTGGGTGATCAGCACGATGCTGCGGCCCTCGCCCTGCAAGCGCCGCAGCAAGCTGAACAGCTTTGCCGTTTCATCAGGGGTGAGCACCGAGGTCGGCTCATCAAGAATGAGGACGCGGGCATCGCGCACCAGCGCCTTTAGCAGTTCGACGCGCTGGCACTGGCCAACACTCAGGCCGGAGACCAGGGCATCGGGATCAACACCCAGTTCATAATCGCGCTCCAGCACCGCCAGTTTCTGTCGCACCGATTCCGCGCCGAGGCGCAGCAGCATGCCGCCCTCGGCCCCGAGCATGATATTGTCGATCACGCTCATCGCCTCCACCAGCATGAAATGCTGATGCACCATGCCAAGGCCAAGCCGCATGGCATCGCCGGGCGATGCCATGCGCACTGCAACGCCATCAATTTTTATGGTGCCGCTGTCGGCCCCATAAAACCCGAACAGAATCGACATCAACGTCGATTTGCCTGCACCATTTTCGCCGACCAGGCCGTGAATGGATCCAGCCTTGATGCAAAGATCCACCCCATTATTGGCCATGGTCGCCCCGAAGCGCTTGGTGATCGCCTGGGTTTCAACAGCGAACGCGGCAGCCACGGCGCGTTACAGCGGGCATTTATTGTCCGACATATAGTCGTGCACCTGAATGCCGCCGCCGATAATCGCCGCCGTCGCGCCATTAACGGCTGCGGTCATGGCCGGGGTGATCAGCGCCTTGTTATAGGAATCCTGCGCCCAGCCAATGCCGCCCTGTTTCAGGCCGAGCACCACCACGCCGGGCTGCCATTTGCCTGCATTGGCATCCGAGAACGTCTTGTAAACGGCTGTATCGACCCGCTTCAACATCGAGGTCAGGACCTTGCCGGGAAACAGGGCATCCTGATCGCTATCAACGCCAATGCCCAACTTGCCAGCGTCTGCGGCGGCACGCAGCACGCCCACACCGCTGCCACCCGCCGCATGATAAATCACATCGGCCCCCTGTGCGATCTGCGCCTTGGCCAGTTCGCCGCCCTTCACCGGATCATTCCAGGCAGCCCCCGTGGTGCCGATCATGTTCTGGATGACGACATCTTTCGGCGCGGCGTATTTCACGCCCTGGGCATAGCCGCATTCAAACTTGCGGATCAGCGGGATATCCATGCCGCCGACAAAACCGACCTTGCCGGTTTTGGACGCCAGCGCTGCCAGAATGCCAACCAGAAACGAGCCTTCCTGCTCCTTGAAGACAATCGATTCGACATTGGGGGCCTTCACCACCGAATCAACAATGGCAAATTGCGTCTTGGGGAAATCCGGCGCGACCTTGGCCAGCGCGCTCGCTTGCGAAAAGCCGATGGCGATGATCGGGCTGTAGCCGTCCTGCGCAAATTTGCGCATGGCCTGCTCGCGTTGCGCATCATTCTGAATCTCGAAATCGCGGAAAGCGATGCCGGTATCCTTCTGGAATTTCTGTGCGCCGTGGAACGCCCCTTCATTGAAACTCTTGTCGGATTTGCCACCAAGATCATAAATGATGGCCGGCTTGATCGTCGCGGCCAGGGCGGCACCGCTGCAGGCGAGCGTCAAGGCAAGACTTGCAAGTCGTAAAAGGGTTTTGGCGGACATGGCGGACTCCATTGCGCAAATTTGGCAGCTTCGGGAGACGCTCCCCCGACGATGCGCAAATCTGGCACGCCCGGCGCGCTACCGCAAGGAACTGTTCAGCGAACTGTTCAGAATCAAGCGCGAAAATGCTTCGACAGTTTCAGGCCCTGCGCCTGATAATTCGAGGCCAGCCCCGCGCCATAGAGCGCGCGCGGTGCGGCAGCCATGCGCTCGTAAACGAGACGGGCCACCATTTGCCCGTCTTCGAGCACGAACGGCACATCGCGCGAGCGCACTTCCAGCACCGCCCGCGCGCCTTCACCCGCCGCCTCGTGCGCTCCGAAGCCGGGATCAAAGAAGCCGGCATAATGCACGCGAAACTCGCCCACCAGCGGATCAAACGGCGTCATTTCAGCGGCATGGTCGGGCGGCACCCGCACCGCCTCGCGCGAGGCAAGAATGTAGAATTCGCCAGGATCAAGCACCAGGTCAAGGTGGGCGCTGGCCCGGATCGGCTCCCAGAAATCCGCCGCGGCCAAAGCGCCGGCCCTGTCGACATCAATCAGCCCGGTGAAGCGGCGGGCGCGGTAGCCGATGAGCCTGTCGTCGCCAAAGCCTGATAAATCAACCGAGACGCCTACCCCCAGTGCGATGGAGGGCGCTGGCGTTGTCACCAGCCGCTCGCGGTGATGCAGCGCGCGATGCTCGCCATCATCAAGCCGCGCGTGGCCGCTGCGAAACCGCACCTGGCTCAGGCGCGAGCCTTCGCGCACCAGCACGGGGAAGGTGCGCGGCGAAATCTCGGCGAAAAGCTGGCCGTGGTAGCCCGGCGCAATCTGGTCAAATGCTGCTGAATGGTCGGCAATGACACGAGTGAAAACGTCGATGCGCCCGGTCGAGCTTTTCGGATTGGCAGCGGCCGCGACATCGCCAGGCAAGGCCAGGTGCTCCTGCACTTCGGCCAGATAGATGGTGCCAGCTTCCAGCACCGCGCCTTCGGCCAGGTTGATTTCATGCAGCGCGAGCCGCGCGACCGCCTGGCGCACCGTGCGCCCCGCGCCCGGCAGAAAGCTTGCCCGCAAGCGCCATGCGCGCGCGCCCAGCCGCAGATCGAGGCTGGCAGGCTGCACCTGGCCCTCTGCGAGCGGGCGCACGCTGGCAATCGCGCCTGCTTCAACGAGCGCCTGGATATGGTGATCCGGCAGGATGCCGGGCTGTCGATGATGGGCCATGATGGAAATAGCCATAGGCAGTTGCGGCTTTGACGCCAACAGGCCAACAGGTGTAAGTCCACAGGTTCTTGCGCGCCCACGCGCAAATTGAGCAGGATGATGGCGAATATGACCAAGACGGATGGCAGCAAGGCACCCTTTCCAGCAACGCAGCTCGTGCATGGCGGCACCATGCGCTCGCAGTTTGGCGAGATGTCGGAAGCCATCTTCCTGACCCAGAGCTATGCCTATGACACGATGGAATCGGCCGAAGCCCGCTTCAAGGGCGAGGCTCCCGGCTTCATCTATGCGCGTTACGGCAACCCCACGGTCGCCATGTTTGAAAAGCGCATGGCTTTGCTTGAAGGCGCGGAAGCCGCGCGCGCCACCGCCAGCGGCATGGCCGCCATCGCCGCATCGCTCATGGGCCAGGTCAAAGCTGGCGACCATGTGGTCGCCGCCCGTGCGCTGTTTGGCTCGTGCCTCTATGTCGTCGAGGATCTGCTGCCGCGCTTTGGCGTCGCCACGACGCTCGTGGACGGCGAGAATCCTGATGCCTGGCGCGCCGCGATGCGCCCCAACACACGGACATGCTTCGTCGAATCGCCCACCAACCCCAATCTGGGTCTGGTGGACATCGCCGCTGTGGCGAAAATCGCCCATGAGCATGGCGCGACTTTGGTAATTGATAATGTTTTCGCGTCGCCGATGCTGCAGCACCCGCTGCAACTCGGGGCGGATTGTGTGGTTTATTCCACCACCAAGCACGTCGATGGCCAGGGGCGCTGCCTTGGCGGCGTTATTCTGGCCTCCGAGGCCTTCATCAACACCCACATCCACAATTACC
>DAICZI010000142.1:0-317 GCA_027311205.1 Beijerinckiaceae bacterium
CGCGGTATTTTGCCCGTGCTGAACTCAGGCGCGATGAATTCTGCCGGAATGGCCATTACCGGCAGGCCCTCTCCACCGCGTCCCTCAGTTCCCGCGCGCGGTGAGGGAGGCAAGCTGTCAGGTTTGCAGGCTGGCGCGCCTGTGCTATCGCGCTCCACGCGCGCTCACGCGCCTTTCACTCAGGAACATCACACTATGGCCTCAGATATGGCCCGCATCCGCCGGGCGCTGCTTTCCGTGTCCGACAAAACCGGGCTGGTTGATTTTGCGCGCCAGCTTGCGGCCCATGATGTGGCGCTGCTCTCGACCGGGGGCAC
>DAICZI010000142.1:327-3898 GCA_027311205.1 Beijerinckiaceae bacterium
GCGCCGCGAGGCTCCCGTGACGGCGCCCCGGCGCGTGCTCGTCCTCGGCTCCGGCGCCCTGAAGATCGGAGAGGCCGGGGAGTTCGACTACTCCGGCTCCCAGGCCCTCAAGGCGCTCCGCGAAGCTGGGCTGCGGGTAACTGAGGTGAGCGATCATACCGGCTTTCCCGAGATGATGGATGGCCGGGTGAAGACCCTGCATCCCAAAGTGCATGGCGGCCTGCTCGCCATCCGCGAGAATCCGGCCCATGAGGCGGCGATGCTGGCGCATGGCATCGAGCCGATTGATCTGCTGGTGGTCAATCTCTATCCCTTTGAGGCCACGGTGGCGCGCGGCGCTGATTTTGACGACGCTGTCGAGAATATTGATATTGGTGGCCCGGCGATGATCCGCGCCGCCGCCAAGAACCACGCTGACGTTGCCGTCATTGTTGAAAATGCCGATTTTGCGCGGGTGCTTGAAGAAATGGCCACCCACAAGGGCAGCCTGAGCCTCGCCACCCGGCGGGCGCTGGCGCAAAAGGCCTATGCCCGCACCGCCAGCTATGATGCGGCGATTTCGAACTGGTTTGCCAGGCAGAATGGCGAAAATGAGCCAACATTCCGAGCCTTTGGCGGCACTTTGGCCCAGGGCATGCGCTATGGCGAGAACCCGCACCAGAAGGCGGCTTTTTATCGCAGCCCGGAACAGCGTGCCGGTGTTGCCGAAGCGCGCCAGGTGCAGGGCAAGCAGCTTTCGTTCAATAATCTGAATGACACCGACGCCGCGTTCGAGTGCGTCGCCGAATTTGATCCCAGGGCTGGCGCGGCCGTCGCCATCATCAAGCACGCCAACCCTTGCGGCGTCGCGCTGGGAGCCACTCTCCGCGAGGCCTATCTCAGCGCGCTGCGCTGCGACCCGGTTTCGGCCTTTGGCGGCATTGTCGCGCTAAATGGCAGGCTTGATCGGGCCGCCGCTGAGGAGATTGTCAAGATTTTCACCGAGGTGATCATCGCGCCGGAGGCAGATGATGACGCCGTTGCGCTGATCGCCGGGAAAAAGAACCTGCGGCTGCTGCTGACTGGCGGCTTGCCCGATCCGCGAAGCCCCGGACTGGTATTCCGCACGCTGGCCGGGGGCTTTCTGGTGCAGGAACGCGACAATGCGGTTGTTGACGACATGGAATTGCGCGTTGTCACCAAGCGCCATCCTGATGCGCGTGAAATGGAGGACCTGAAATTTGCCTTCCGCGTCGCCAAGCACGTCAAGTCGAACGCGATTGTCTATGCCAGGAATGGTGCGACTGTGGGCATTGGCGCTGGCCAGATGAGCCGGGTTGATTCGTCACGCATTGCCGCCTGGAAGGCTGGCGAGGCTGCCAAGGCGCTGGGGTTGGCGGATAGTCTTGCCAAGGGCTCCGTGGTGGCGTCCGATGCGTTCTTCCCGTTTGCTGACGGCCTGTTGGCGGCAGCGGCGGCAGGGGCCACCGCCGCAATCCAGCCGGGTGGTTCCATGCGCGATGATGAAGTCGTTCGCGCCGCTGACGAAGCCGGGCTGGCCATGGTATTTACCGGGCACCGGCATTTCCGCCATTGATGTGAAAAGGTCGCTATCGCGACGCCACGATGCGAACGGGCAAATTCCCGCGCGGGCGAGGCAGGGTGCGCTGATGGCGTGGCACTGATCCTTGATCAGTCGCGCAGCGCCCGCCCGATAATCATCCGCATGATGTCGTTTGCGCCTTCGAGAATCTGGTGGACGCGCAGGTCGCGGACGATTTTCTCGATGCCGTAATCGGCAAGGTAGCCATAACCGCCAAGCAATTGAAGCGCGCGGTTGGCGACGTCAAACCCCACATCCGTCACAAAGCGCTTGGACATGGCACAGTGGAGGGTCAAAGCCGGGTCTTTGCGGTCATAGGAATCGGCGGCGCGCCATAGCATGAGGCGGGCGGCTTCCAGTTCGGTGGCCATGTCGGCCAGCTGGAATTGGACATTCTGGAATTGGTTCAGCTTCTGGCCGAAGGCCTGGCGCTCTGCCACATAGGCCCTTGCAATATCGAATGCCGCTTGCGCGCCGCCCAGCGAGCACGCCGCAATCGACAGCCTGCCGGAATCAAGCCCGGCCATGGCAATTTTGAACCCCATGCCCTCGTCGCCAAGCCGGTTGGCCTCCGGAACACGCACGCCTTCCATGATGACCGCACGGGTCGGCTGGGCGTTCCAGCCCATCTTGCGCTCATTGGCTCCGAAACTCAGGCCTTTCATGCCGTCCTCGACGATGAAGGCGCTGATGCCTTTGGGGCCATCGCCGCCGCTGCGGGCCATGACAACATAGAGCCCGCTGGAGCCGGCCCCGGAAATGAATTGCTTCTGGCCATCCAGCACATAAGCGTTGCCCTCGCGCCGCGCCCTGGTGCGCAATGCGGCAGCGTCCGAGCCGGAACCAGGCTCCGTCAGGCAGTAGCTGGCAAAGGTCTTCATGCTGATCAAATCAGGCAGGTAATGCTGATGCTGAGCCGCCGAACCAAAGCGGTCGATCATCGCCGCCACCATATTGTGCACCGAGAGATAGCCGGTCAGCGATGGGCAACCGCTGGCCAAAGCCTCATAAACCAGCACGCCATCGGCACGACCGAGACCCGAGCCACCGCGCTCGGCGGCGACGTTGATGGCTCCAAGCCCGAGCGCTGCCGCCTCGCGCAGCACATCCATGGGGAAATGTTTCGTCTGATCCCATTCAACCGCGTTGGGTTTGAGCTTTTCGCGGGCAAAATCGCGCGCCATGTCACGGATGGCTTGCTGGTCTTCGGAGAGCTGGAAATCCATGAAATTTACCTTTGCAACATCGACGCCGCGAGGCTGCGCAAGCCTTCACGATAGGTAGGATAGCGCAGTTTAATGCCGAAATCTCGCACCAGGCGCTGGTTGCTGACCCGTTTTTCTTCGCCGTAAAAGCTGCGCGCCATCTCGGACAAGGCGGCGGCGACGAACGGTTGCTCGGGCGGCGGCTCAACGCCGAGCAAATTTGCAGCGAAGGTGATGACATCTTGCGGCGGAGCGGGCTCATCATCGGTGACGTTGACAATGCCAAGGCCGCGCGGTGCCGCAAAAGCGGCGGCGATAGCTTGCGCAATATCTTCCACGTGGATGCGGTTGAACACCTGGCCGGGCTTGATGATGCGCCGGGCTGTGCCTGCCTTGAGATTTTCCATGGCGTTGCGGCCCGGCCCATAAATACCGGAAAGCCGCAAGACGCTCACGCCCGAGCCGTGCTGGCTCAGAGCAAGCCAGCCTTGCTCCGCTTTCACCCGTGCCCTGGTGCGGGCGTTTGAGGGGCGCAGTTCAGCGCTTTCGTCGATCCACGCCCCGTCATGGTTGCCATAGACGCCGATGGTTGACAAATAGACGATATTGCGGGGACGCGCCGCGAGTTCAGCGGCAAAATGCGTCAGAACCGGGTCACTATCACCTTGGGGCGGGATCGACACCAGCAGATGATCGGCGCGCGCCAGAGCCTCGCGCACGGCAGGGCTGGCGGTCGTGCCATCAAAGACCAGGTTCGCGCCACCATCGGCCTCCCCGCGCGTGG
>DAICZI010000142.1:3908-5619 GCA_027311205.1 Beijerinckiaceae bacterium
GGCGAGCCAGGTGCTGGCGCTGTAGCCCAGCCCGAAAATCATCAAACCCGTCATGCTGCCACCTCCAAAGCCCGCCACTCGGCCAGCACTTGCGGGTCGGTCTCGCCTGCCGCATACCGGGCCTTGAGATCGTGGCAGGCAGCCCTGGAAGCCAACCTGCCGCAAGCCCAGACCGCCATGCCGCGCACCAGCGGCGAAGCATGGTGCAAATGGTTCCGCGCCGCCTCCAGCAGGCTGGCATCGCGCGAATTGCCGATGGCGACCAGCACATTGCGCAAAAATCTGGCATGGCCGATGCGTTTGATGGGCGATCCCGAAAAATAGCTGCGAAACTGCGCATCGTCCTGGGCTGCCAAAGCGGCCAGGCCAGGGGCGACAAGGTCGGTGCGGGCTTGCAACTGGATCAGGTGCGCGGAAGCCGCAAATTTGTTCCAGGGGCAGACCGCAAGGCAATCATCGCAGCCATAAATGCGATTGCCGATCAGCGGCCTCAATTCAGGCGCGATAAAACCCTTGTGCTCAATCGTGAGATAGGAAATGCAGCGTCGCGCATCGAGTTGATAGGGGGCAGGAAAAGCCTGCGTCGGGCAGATATCAAGGCAGGCTCGGCATGAGCCGCAATGGTCCTGTTCCGGCGCATCCGGGGTGAAGGGCAAGTCGGTGAAGATGGCGCCGAGAAACAGCCACGATCCGCCTTCGCGCGACACCAGATTGGTGTGGCGACCCTGCCAGCCAAGGCCAGCGGCGGCGGCCAGCGGCTTTTCCATCACCGGTGCGGTATCGACAAACACCTTGATCTCGCCTCCGCCAGCCTGGCGCAGCAGCCACTGCCCAAGCTGTTTCAGGCGGCCCTTGATGACATCGTGATAATCGCGGTGGCGGGCATAGACCGAGATATTGCCGCAAGCTGGTTGTTGCAGCGTCGCCAATGCGTCGCCTTCCGGGCCATAGGCCAGCGTCAGCATGATGATGCTGCGCACCTGCGGCCATAGCGCCAGTGGATCGGCGCGGCGCGCTGCCGTGCTGGCCATCCAGTCCATATCGCCAGCATGGCCAGCCTCAAGCCATTGGGCCAGATGCGCTCCCGCCTGTGCTATCGCGTCGGGGGCGGCGATGCGGCAGGCGGCAAAGCCGAGTTCAGCGGCTTTGGCATCCAGCGCCCGGCGGATCTTTGTCAGATCGCGAAGGCGTGGCGCGTTCATGTTTAGAAATCGAGATCGGCGTAAACCGCGCTCGGCTGCAACCCGCGCACGCGGTCGGCCAGCAGGGGGCGGAACCCAGGGCGCGATTTCATGGTCGAATACCAGTGCTTTGCACCGTGATCCTCGTCCCACGGCACGTCGCCGAGGAAATCCACCACCGAAAGCTGCGCTGCTGCGGCGAGATCAGCCAAAGTGAGCGCTTCGCCCGCCAGCCAATTATGATGGGCGGTCAGAAACCCGAGATAGGCGAGGTGATAGAGCACGTTGCGGCGGGCCACCCGCACGGCATCCATGTCAGGTGCGCCGCCGCCCTGCTGGGGTTGCAAAAACCGCTTGAAGACCTTTTCGCGGACCAGATGGCCAGACACTTCGTCGAAAAATTTGGCATTGAACCAATCAACCAGGCGGCGCACTTCAGCGCGTTGCGCTGCGACTGCGGGCAAGAGCCGGTGCGCGCCCAGGGTCGCCCCGCGCGTTTCATCGAGATATTCGGCTATCGGCCCGGCACC
>DAICZI010000143.1 GCA_027311205.1 Beijerinckiaceae bacterium
GAGTGACGATGGTTCCGGGTTGAAAGCCCATTTTGGAGGGCGGCATCAGCGCCGCGCGGCGGGTCACGACAAAGGGCGAGTCAAAAGTGAAACGGCCTTCGCGCACCGCTTCCAGCGCGACATAGACCGTGAGCAGTTTGGTGGTCGAAGCCGGATACCATTTGTGGGCGGCTTCCTGCTGTTTCAGGATGGCCCCCGTCTTGAAATCAAAAACCAGGTAGGGCGTTGCCTTGGCAGTCTGAGCCGACAACAAGCCTGTCGCCGCCAGGATTGCCGCAGCCAGCGCCCGCCATGTATTTTTAGACGTCATTCCGACAACCTCGAATCATAGACCTGACCAGCCTTGCACGGCTTCGGTTTAGCGATTTCACGCATGAATGCAAAGCCTGTGAATAAGCCGTTTTCAGGGCAAATGCGCGCGTTGGAGCCATTCTCACCCATGATTTCAGGGGATTAGGGAACTTTGGGCAATAAAATCCTGAAGGTTGCACCGGTTGCTGTCTTGTCGGTTGGGAGCAACTCCAGTGAGCCGCCGTGGCTGCGCACGAGATCAGCAGCGATGGCCAGCCCAAGCCCGGTGCCACCCGGCCGACCTGATCCGCCGAAAGGCGAGAACAGCCGGGCGGTTGCGGCTGGGCTCAGGCCGGGCCCATTGTCCGCCACATCAATTGTCGTGCCCGCGCCATTTTGGCGGGCGCTGATGGTGATTTGCGGAACGCCGGGCATCCCGCCCTCCTGATGAAGGCCCGCCAGCGCCTCGCCGGCATTCCTGCACAGATTGCCGAGCACGCGCTGCATGTGGCTGGGATCAGCCGAAATCATCATGCCCGGAGGGACGTCATTGACCAGATGCAGAGGCTTGTGCGGTGCAAAAGTCCGTTGATCGATCGGGAGGGTGGCCAATACCTCCTCAACGAGGGCGTGGAGGTCGATGGTCTCGCGCTGCGGCGCTTCGTCGCTGGCTTTGCCATAGGTCAGTGTCGCCTGGCAGAAGCGGATCGCGCGGTCGAGCGTCGCCACGAGGCGCGGGGCCAGCCGTTGGGTCTGCGGATCGGGCAGGTCGGCCAGCCGATCAGTCAGCAATTGTGCCGAACTCAGCATGTTGCGCAAATCATGATTGATTTTGGCGACCGCCAGACCCAAGGCCGCGAGGTGCTTTTTGGTGCGCAATTCGGTAGCCAGCATCACCTGCATGGATTTGAGCGCGCGTTCTGCCGTGGCAATTTCGTGCGAGGCTTGGGTCGGTACGATGATGCGCGCCGGATTTTCCGGATCGGCCCCAAATTCTATGAGATTTCGCGTCAGCCGGCGCACCGGGCGCAGCACGGCCATGCCCATGGCGAAAGCCGCCAAGCCCGCCACGATGGCGGAAATCACCAGGGATTCCAGGGCGAATTGCAACGAGAAGGCGCGAACCGCATCGCGAAGGGCGGTTTCGTCAATCACAATCTCGATCGAGCGTCCGCCCATGGGGGCGGGGCCGATGATGTTGAGCATCATCCCTTTGGGGGCCAGCAGGGCTCGCAATGCTGCGGGAAAGTCCGTCATGAATCCGGCGGTGCGGAAGTCATAGGTTTCATCTATGCGTGGCGGCATGTCCGATACGGCCAGAATGCGGTGCATCCCGTGGATGGTGATGACAATCATCGTCGCGCCAACTGACGAGAGCAATTCCTTCTTCAACTGTTTGGGCACCATCGGCACCGGCGAGGCTTGCAAGACCAAGGCTGCGATATAGGCGGAACTCAGCCGCCGTGCGATCCAATTGCGCCGAAAGGTCGCTACGGCAGGCAGATAGATGGCGATTTCGGCAAGCATGACAAAGGCGATGCTGAGGCCAATGACCCGGCCGGCAAGTCCACCCAACATCTGGCGCAGGGGAGAGGGTGCGGAGCGTGGTGTGATGGGGAGGCCAATCATTGCAACTCACACCAAACGTTTGAATGCGGCCATCAGCCGTGCCGTCCAGGCCAGGCCTGGGCCAGTGCCAGGTCCTTGCCGGGCAGCGTGGCGGGCGATCTCGCCGAGGGTCGGATAGGGCAGGAGGAGCGTTGCGAGATCGGCCAGTTTCAGGCCGCGCTCCAGCGCCAGCGCCCACGGCGCGAGCATTTCGGCTGCTGCCTCGCCGACGATGCCAACCCCCAGAATCCTGCCATTGCGCTTTGTGATAATCTTGATCAGGCCTTGTCGCGCGCCTGAGGCGCGGGCACGGTCATTTTCCGAAAGGGGCCAGCGGTAAACCCCACATTTATGGCCCGCAGCGCGCGCCTGCGCTTCGCTCAGTCCGATTTCGGCGATTTCCGGATCACAGGAAACCACGCGTGGCATCCTTGCGGTTTTCGGTCGTGCACGTTGGCCTAGCGACGCATTGGCCAGCACGATTTCGGCCTGATGCTCGGCAAGGTGGGTGAAGCAGCCAAGGCCTGCGACATCGCCGAGCGCAAAAATCTGCGGATTGACGGTGCGAAGTTGGGCATTGAGGCGGATGCGCCCGCCTTCGACCGGCACGCCGGCCGCTTCTAGCCCAAGATCATGCACGTTGGGCTGGCGTCCAACAGCCAGAAGGAGATGGCTGGCGTCCAGCGTGGTCGCGCCATCTGGCCCTTCGAGGAAAGCGCGCAGGCCCATGCCGCGCGGTTCCAGACGCACGAGCCGCGTCGCCTCGCGCAGGGCCATGCCATCGCGGACGCAGGCCTTCAGCGCGGGAAGCGCCAGTTCCGGATCCACCTGCGCCAACAGGCCGGCACACTCAACCACGGTCACTTCGCTGCCGAGCCGGCGGTAGGCTTGGCCCAGTTCGACCCCGGTTGAGCCGCCCCCCAGAACCAGCAGTCGTTTCGGCAGGGTTTCGCTGGCAAACAAGGTTTCGCTGGGGAGATAGCGGATCATTTCGAGGCCGGGAATTTTGGGAATGACCGGGCTGGACCCGGTTGCCAAAGCAAACCGGCGCGCCTTGATCAGGAATGTTCCGGCAGCACAGGTATCCCTGCTGATGAAACGGCCCGTGGCCTCGACAACTTGCACGCCGAGCGCGCCCATCCGCTCAGGCGTGTCACTGGGTGCCCGCAGCGCCATGGCGCGGGCGATATGCGCGCGCACCATGTCATAATTGACATGAAGCTCGACCGCGCTGATGCCAAATTCTGCGGCATGATGCACGCCATGGGCCGCTTTGGCCGCAGCGATCAGTGCCTTGGCGGGGATGCAGCCAGAGTGCAGTCGCTGCCCGCCCATGCGCGCTTTCTCGAGCAGGACGACCTTGGCCCCCTTGGCGGCGGCTTGCGCAGCCAGCGCGAGGCCGCCAGCTCCGGCCCCGATCACGCAGAGGTCAGGGGTGAGAATTTCGGGCATTGTTGATCCGGGAGGCTCTTGTCATTCGGGCACGATCCCGCCTTTATGCGGTCGCCAGCGTCGAAGCGCAACTGGCACAGGCGACGGTGCGGCCCACGTTGGCGCCAGGCGCGCGATGCTTTATGGCGCGGGCATGAGTGATTTGGCTGATCTGCACCTCCCGATTGATTCCGTGCTCGGCGACATTGCCGCCAGGCTGGCGGCTGGGGTGGCCCTGGTCGTTGTGGCACCGCCCGGCGCGGGCAAAACCACACGGGTGCCGCTGCGGCTGATGGATGAGCCCTGGCTGGCCGGTCGCCGCATCATCATGCTCGAACCGCGCCGCCTCGCGGCACGGGCCGCTGCGGAACGCATGGCGGCAACATTGGGCGAGTCGGTGGGCGCGCGCGTTGGTCTGCGGATGCGGATGCAGACGCTGGTCTCGGCAAAGACCCGCATCGAAGTGGTGACCGAGGGGGTTTTCGCCAGGATGATCGTCGATGATCCGATGCTGACCGAGGTCGGCATGGTGATATTTGATGAATTCCACGAACGTTCGCTGGATGCCGATCTGGCCCTTGCGCTGGCTTTGGATGTCCAGCGCGGCCTGCGCGAGGATTTGCGGCTGCTGGTAATGTCGGCGACGCTGGATGGCGCGAGTGTCAGCCGCCTTCTGGGCGATTGCGCCTTGATCGAGAGCCAGGGGCGCAGCTTTCCGGTGGAAACGCATTATGTCGGTCGCCATCCGCAGGCCCGTCTTGAAGATGAGATGGCGCGCGCCATCATCAAAGCCCTGAGGGCCGGGCCGGGCAGCGTGCTGGCATTTTTGCCGGGGCAAAGCGAGATCATGCGCACGGCGGCATTGCTCGAAGAAAGTCTCAAAGGCCAACCTGTCGAAATCGCACAGCTTTATGGGGCGCTCGATCGCCGCCTGCAAGATGCCGCCTTGAGTCCTGCAGCGCCTGGGTGGCGCAAAATCGTGCTGGCCACCGCCATTGCAGAGACATCGCTGACCCTGCCCGACACAAGACTGGTGGTCGATAGCGGCCTGGCGCGCGTGCCGGTGTTTGAGCCGGGGCTGGGGCTGACACAATTGACCACGCAACGGGTATCGCAGGCTTCAGCCGATCAACGGCGGGGCCGGGCCGGGCGCGTCGCGCCCGGCCAATGTTTCCGCCTGTGGGAAGCCGCCGCCCATGCTGGGCTGCCAGCTTTTGGCACGCCGGAAATCCTGTCGGAGGATCTCACGGGGCTGGTGCTTGATCTGGCGCAATGGGGCGTGAATGATCCGGCTGGCCTGTTATGGCTGGATGCCCCACCCGCGCCGGCTTGGGCTGAGGCGCGCAAATTGCTGGGGGTCCTTGGTGCGCTCGATCCTGACGGGCGCATCACGCCGGAGGGCCAGACCATGCGGGCCTTGCCTGTGAACCCGCGCATGGCACGCATGATTGTCGGTGCCCGCGCTACCGGCGAGGCGCAGCTCGCGGCTGAACTTGCCGCGCTGCTGATGGAGCGTGGACTGGGGGGCCAGGACGTTGATCTGGCGCAACGGATCACGGCGCTGCGCCGCGATGGTTCACAACGGGCTCGCGCGGCACGGCAATGGGCGCGCCGACTGGCGGGGACAAGCGCATCCGAGACGCCCGATCCTTCGCGCAGTGGCGCTGTGCTGGCGCTGGCTTATCCTGACCGCATTGCCAAGGCGCGCGGCAAGCCCGGGGAATTCATCATGCGCAATGGCCGCGCCGCCGCGCTGGAGCCGCATCTGGGCCTGGCGAGGGTCGCTTATGCCGTCATTGCCGAAGTGGCGGGGCGCGCCGGGGCAGGGCGTATTCTGGCGGGAGCGGAGATTGCGCTCGAAGATATTCTCCGCCTGTCGGCCGCTGCGGTGGAAATGCGCGATGAACTGAGTTTTGACGTCGCCACTGCCAGCTTGCGGGCACGCCGACGCAGCAGGCTGGACGCCCTCGTGCTCCATGAACAGAGCCTGCCAGTGCCGACAAGCCATGAAGCAGCCCGTTTGCTTGCCGCAAGCATCGCTGGGCTGGGTCTGGATCGTCTGCCGCTGAGCGCTGCCCGCAAGCAATGGCTGGAGCGGCTTGAGTTTTTACGCCGCACGCCGGGGGACGCCTCGGGTGAGGCATGGCCGGATATGAGCAAGATCGCGCTTGAGGGCAACATGGCCGACTGGCTTGCACCCTTCATCGAGGGCCGTGCCAGCCTTGGCGCGATAACGCAGGGCGACGTTGATGCTGCCCTCGGAGCTCTGGTGGGCCGCGATATCG
>DAICZI010000144.1 GCA_027311205.1 Beijerinckiaceae bacterium
GTTGAGGCCCGCGCCCTTGAGGGCCGATTTCAGCGCGTGAAACACTTCCGCGCCCCAGCGCACCGCCTCGCGGATGTTAGGTGCACCCACCGGCAAGATCATGAATTCCTGAAAATCAATCGGGTTATCGGCATGAACGCCGCCGTTGATGATGTTCATCATCGGCACCGGCATCACATGGGCCTGCGTGCCGCCGACATAGCGGTAAAGCGGCAGACCGGAAGCCTGCGCTGCCGCCTTGGCGACTGCAAGTGAAGCGCCCAGAATGGCATTGGCACCCAGTCGCGACTTGGACGGAGTGCCGTCAAGGTCGATCATGGTAGTGTCGATCAGGAGCTGATCCTCGGCATCGCGGCCAACAAGAGCGGCGGCAATGGCGACATTGACGGAAGACACCGCATTCAGGACACCCTTGCCATTGTAGCGTTTCTTGTCGCCGTCGCGCAGTTCGACCGCCTCGTGCGCGCCGGTGGAAGCACCCGAAGGCACAGCGGCGCGGCCCATGGCCCCGTTCTCAAGTGTTACATCAACTTCAAGGGTGGGATTTCCACGCGAATCAAGGATTTCGCGGGCGATGACGTCAGCAATGGCGGTCATGGGGAGATTCCGGTTGGCGTGGGTGCGCCCCCGCTTTAGCCAAAACTCGCACCTTGCGAAAGGCGCAAAATGCATTTGGCCCGATTGCGAAGCCAAAGCAGCGGCGCTAAAGCTCGCCTATGACCGAACCTCTCAGCCTCCTGGGCCATTTGAGCCCCCTGCCCACCGCCCCAGATCAAAAGATTCTGGAGCGCGTGGCCAATCCGCATAGCGATGCCGATTATCTGGTGCGCTTCACGGCACCAGAATTCACCTCGCTCTGCCCGGTGACCGGCCAGCCCGATTTCGCGCATCTGGTGATTGATTATGTGCCCGACCAGCATCTGGTCGAATCAAAATCGCTGAAGCTTTATTTGTCGTCGTTTCGCAATCACGGTGCATTCCATGAGGATTGCACGGTGCGGATTGGCCGCGATCTGGTGGCGCGCCTGTCGCCACGCTGGCTGCGCATCGGCGGCTACTGGTTTCCGCGCGGCGGAATCCCGATTGATGTGTTCTGGCAAACAGGGGCCGCGCCGCAAGGTCTGTGGCTGCCCGACCAGGGCGTTGCGCCTTATCGCGGGCGGGGCTGAAGCTAGCACCCCTTGCGCGACTTTGGCTTCATCACCATTTCAGGGGAGGAGCGCGGTCTGCGCCTGGAGTGAGCCCCATGTCCTTCAATGCCCTGAACTTCACAAGACGGAACCTCGCCCTTACTTTTCCTGCCGCCGCCTTTTATGGCGTGCGCACGCGCCGCCTGATGGCGCTGGTCATTGATCTGGCCATCGTGTCTATCGGCGTGCTGGTTCTGGCTGTTGTATTTGCGCTTCCGACCTTTGGCCTGTCGCTGTTCTTTATCCCCACTTTGTTCCCCATTGTAGCGTTTTTCTACAATGGCCTTTGTGTATCGGGCCCTGGCATGGGCACCTGGGGCATGCAGATCATGGATGTTGAAATGGGCATGACGGACGGGTCGCGGGTGCATTTCATCACTGCGGGCGTCCATGCCGTGCTGTTTTACATTTCGACGATGTTTCCGCCAGTGTTTCTGGTGTCGTTGCTGGCCGATGACAAACGCTGCCTGCATGACATGCTGGCCGATGTCGTGGTGACCCGCCGGACCCTGTGAACATGTCCCTGATCACCGGCTAATCGGGCCAATATAGCTCTTGCTGTTGTCGGCATCGCTGCTACTTTGGCCCCTGCGCCGCTTCGGCGCGTTGATATGGGAAATGAGTCTTGAGCCGCGAGCCGCGCGATGCCCTGCAATTTTATCTCACCTCGCGTGCACCCTGCCCCTATTTGCCGGGGCGCGAGGAGCGCAAGGTTTTTACCCATCTGATCGGGCGGCGCGCGCCGCAGGTGAATGACACGCTGACGCAATCGGGCTTTCGTCGTTCGCAAACCATCGCCTACCGTCCGGCTTGCGAGGCCTGTCAGGCCTGCGTCTCGGTGCGGGTCAAGGCGGCGGAATTCTCGCTGAACCGCAGCTTTCGGCGCATTCTGGCCCAGAATGCGCAGATCTCGGCACTGGAAATGCCCAACCGCGCCACGCCAGAGCTTTACAGGCTGTTTCGCGCCTATCTCGACAGCCGCCATTCGGATGGCGGCATGGCTGATATGAGCGTGCTCGATTTTTCCATGATGATCGAGGACAGCCACGTCCAGACATCGGTGACGCATTACCGGCTTGATGACGGCTCGCCGAACGGTCGCCTCGTCGCCGCCTGCCTCACCGATCATCTGGCCGATGGGCTGTCGATGGTTTATTCGTTTTATGATCCAGAGTTTACTGAACGCTCGCTCGGCACGCTGATGATTCTCGATCACATTTTTACCGCCCGCCGCCGTGCCCTGCCGCATGTCTATCTCGGCTACTGGATCGAGGGTTCGCGCAAAATGGCCTACAAGGCGCTGTTTCTGCCGCAGGAGCGGCTGTGGATGGATGGGTGGATACGGGTGGACTGAGCCTCACGCCGTGTGGCTGCGGGTTGCCTCCATCCAAGCCCTGGCCCGCGCCTGCGGATCGGGCGCGCCGGTGACATCATTGACCAGCGCGACACAATCGGCACCTGCCGCAAAGCACCCCGGCGCGCGCTCCAGCGTGATGCCGCCAATCGCTACCAGCGGCACCTTGCCGATGCGCTGTTTCCATGTCGTGAGCTTGGCCACACCCTGCGGCGCAAAGGGCATGGCTTTGAGGATCGTCGGCCAGACTGGCCCGAGCGCGACATAATCGGGCTTGAACGACAGCGCCCGCTCCAGTTCGGCATCATCATGGGTGCTGATGCCGATTTTAAGGCCGTGCTTGCGGATGGTTTTCACATCGGCGCTGTCAAGATCACCCTGCCCCAGATGCACCCACGGCGCACCGGCATCGATGGCTGCCTGCCAATAATCATTGATAACGAGAATGATGCCCTGCGCCCGGCAAAAAGCGGTGGCGTCATGAATTTCGCGATTCAATCCAGTGCCTTGCAGCGCTTTGTTGCGTAATTGAATCAAGCGTATGCCACTGGGCGCCAGCCGCTTGATCCAGCCCAAGTCCTCAACGATGGGGTAGAACGGATCAAGTGTCATGCCGTTTTTCCCATGATTTGCGCTTCGCCGCCGCGGGCGCGTTGCAGCGCCTGCGAAAGTCTGGCTCTTGCCTCCTGAACCGTCCACATCAGTGCACCTTGCTTTTGAAATATGAGTTCATCACGTTCAGTCTGGTTTCCCATCAAGACCTATGCCAGCTTCGCCTTGCCGGCCTGCGGCGTTGACGGTTCGGCGAAATCGCGCGGCTCCATCGGCTGGGCCTCATGGGCCATGCGTCCGGCCTCGATGGCGCGGGCGAAACCGGCTGCCATTTTCGCCGGATCACCGGCTTTGGCGACCGCCGTGTTGAGCAGGCAGGCGTCATAGCCCAGTTCCATCGCCGCCGCCGCCTGCGAGGGCAAGCCAAGCCCGGCATCGACAATCAGCGGCACATCGGGAAACCAGGCGCGGAGCGCCCGCAGGCCATAAAGATTATTGAGGCCGCGCCCGCTGCCAATCGGCGCGCCCCAGGGCATCAGCACCTTGCAGCCGACATTGAGCAACTTGTCAGCTAAAACAAGGTCTTCGGTCATGTAGGGAAAGACCTCGAAGCCATCGGCGCAGAGGATGCGGGCCGCCTCGACCAGCCCAAAAATATCGGGCTGCAGGGTTTCGACATTGCCGATGACTTCGAGCTTGATCCACTTGGTCTGAAACAGTTCGCGCGCCATGTGGGCCGTGGTCACGGCTTCCTTCACCGAATGGCAATCGGCGGTGTTGGGCAGCAGCGTGACGGCCAGGCTTTGCAGAAGCGCGAAAAACTCCTGGCCGGAGCGCAGGCCAGCCTGTTCGCGGCGCAAGGACACGGTGATGATTTCTGCACCCGAACCCTTGACCGCTTTGGCCAATATGGCTGGCGAGGGATAGCGCGCCGTGCCCAGCAGCAGGCGGGAGGTGAAGTCCTTGTCATAAAGCCGCATGGCGGGCTCCGTTGGGGTGAAGATGTGAAAGACAAGCCATCATGGCGCGCACAGCAAGGCGATCCTGGGCTTCAGGACTCCCCCCGGTTGCTTCCCCGCCGCGCGCCGCGCCGTGGCTGGAATGAACATGCCGGGGATGACCATGCAAACTCATGACACGGCTGCACATTTGTCACCCCCCTTGCATCGGCGCGACAATCTCGATGGAATCGCCTTCCTGCAGTTTGGTCGTGGCGCGCTCGTCGCGGCGGATGAAGCTGCCATTGAGCGCGGTGGCGACGGCGCTCTTGGCAAGATCGAGGCTTTGCAGCAGGTCAGCCAGCGTTGCCGCATCGCTGTCCTGGAAAACGCCATTGACCAGCAGGCGCATGTCAGGCCACCAATTCTGAAACCGGCGCGGCAGTCGCGCCAAGACCTGCCAGCCGCACCGCCTCGCTGGCGCACCAGGGCGACAGCAGGAACCCATGCCGGTAGAGGCCATTGATCGAAATGATCTTGCCGCGACGCTCGACGCGCGGCAGGTTGTCGGCGAAAGCGGGGCGCACATCAGCGCGCAATTCGAGAATTTCCGACTCGTTGAAAGCCGGATGCAGCGCCTGCGCCGCCTCGATCATTTCGCCCGCCGAGCGCAACGTGACGGGGCCGGCATGGTCACTCTCGATCATCGTCGCGCCCAGCATGAACACATGCTCGGCCCGCGGCACGATATAAAGCGGCCAGCGCGGATGCAGCAGGCGCACAGTGCGCGTCAGCGTGACGCCGGGGCAGCGGACAATCAGCATTTCACCGCGCACGCCGCGCAGGCCGGAGACCCGGTCACGCGCCGCAAAGCCGCGACAATCGAACACCAGATCAACGTCCTTGCCCGCCTCATCGGGGGTCATGGCGTGGCCAAACTGCAGGCTGTGGCCACCCGCCACCAGCCTATCCGCCAGTTGTTGCAGCGCAAGCCGTGGATCGACCCGGGCTTCTTCGGGAAAATACAGGCCCGCCTCGAAACGCCCGGCCAGATCCGGCTCCAGCGCCGCCACTTCCCGGTCATCGCAGGTTTGGTGGTGCTGGCTCATCCTGGCAAAGCGGGTGAGTTCGCCCCGGTCGCGGTGCCCGGCCAGAACAAGCGTGCCGTTTTGGACGTAGGATGGGCTGTGCTCGCGCCACCAGTCCAGCGCCTTTATGCCTTGCTCGACGACAAAGGCCTCGGCGCTTTCGCCCTCGCACCATGGCGCCAGCATACCGCCCGCGCACCAGGCGCAGGCCTCGACGCCCAGCGTTGCGGAGCGTTCGACCACCTCAATCCTGGCACCGAGAGCGGCCAAATCGCTGGCAAGCACCAGGCCAGCGACGCCGGCCCCCAGAATGCGGACTTTCATGGGTCTACTCCCCAGCCTCGACATAAAGCGCGCCGCCCTGGGCGACGAACTCCCTGGATTTCTCCGCCATGCCAGCCATTGCCGCAGCCTCTACCCGCAAATCGCGGGTGATTTGCATGGAGCAGAATTTCGGCCCGCACATCGAGCAGAAATGCGCCACTTTATGTG
>DAICZI010000145.1 GCA_027311205.1 Beijerinckiaceae bacterium
GGCCCGACTGGCTCGGCGTCGTGGCGACGCCGGTGGCACCCGTCGCAGAAATCGTCTCGGCGCCCCACGTGCCAGCAACCGTAATACCAGGCCCAGCGCTGATCGTTGGAGTCGCGGTGCCATTGCCGCCGGAAGCCACGCCCAGGGGGGTTGCAGACGTCACTGTTCCGGTAAACGCCGGGCTGTTCAGCGGCGCTGCACCAGCCACATCGCCGACACCCAGCGTCACCGTCCCGGTGCGGCCTGCGACAGATTGCACAGGTGCAGCCGCAGCGGCAGTAGCATTGAAGCCCGCAATGTCGCCCGGCACATAGGCCAGCAGTGCCTTGACCTCTGCCACCGTCAGATAGGCACCAGAAGCGCTCGCCCCGGTCGCATTGCCCAGCAGCGTCTGGGCGGGCAGCGGGGCCAGCAGGTAATTCGTCACCTGCCCCAGCTGGAGTGACGGCGCGAAACTGTGCGCCGTCTGGTCGACAAGCCCCATACACACCCACGTGCCATCCTTGGCACGCACTTCGACGCAATTCGGGCTGGCACCTGTCGCCACGCCAAATTCCGCCCGCGTCTGTGCCGGCGCCGGCCCAGCGAACAAGGCCGCCATCATGGCCAGCAGAAGAGGCAGCAGCCGTTTCATTGGTTAATCCCCTGTGCCGCCGCCAGCAGCGCCAGCATTTGCGCGCCGTTGAATCCCAGAACCGTGGCCGTCTGCGTCCACACCAGATCATTCTGCGCTACGCCGGTGGCGCTCGCCCACGAAATGGCTGTCGGATTGTTGATGTCGGCCGGGATTGATTGATCCACCAGCAGCAGCCCGGTGTCGGGCGGGGCATTGACCAACGCCAGCGCCGCCCGCCACTGCACCATCGAGCAGAGATAGGCGCGCGGCGGTGCCACCGCCGTCAGCAGCAATTGCCCCTGCAACGCGTTCATATCGCGGCGCAGCTCCTGCAGCGTCATTTCCTGGACATCGAGCTCGTTTTCAAGCGCCAACGCCTGCAACGCGCCGCCATTGACCGCCGAGGCGAGGCGTGAGGGCGTGCGCAGGCCCATCACCCGCACCAGGCCCGCCAGAGGCGCCACGGTGAAATTCACCGAGCCGCCAGCAGGTGCGCCAGAGCCGGTGATGGTGTAATCAACCCCCAGCACTTTTGGCAGGAACGGCCCGGCAATGCTCTGGCCAAAGCCGACCCAGATATCGGTGGGATCAAAAAACCGGAACGGTATGGCAAAGGCCAAAATGACGCCATCCGATATATAATCGGGCGTCACCTGGCGCGTGCCTTTCGGAAGGGGATAGGTTGCCGACATGCCGGTCTCCGGGAGTGCAGGCAGAATGCCACGCGCGCCAGGCCGTCAATTGCGCCTTGTCCTGATCAATGCCCCGGCGTCAGGCCGGGCATCCGTTGCGGCGAGGTCGCGCCGGGCGGCCACCAATACTGCTGGCCGGTGTTGTTCTGCAGCCTCTGCTGCATCGCCCGCATTTTCTGGTGGGCCTTCGGGTCGGCCATATATTGCAACTGGTCGAGCAGGATGCGGTTATAGGCGGTGCGCAGCGCCCAGTGCGTGGAGAGCAGCGGCGTGTTGTTGCGCAGCGCCTGCACCGCACCGGTCAGCGCCTTTTGCGCCAGCGTCGGCCCCCCCGGCTTTTGTGGTTGCAGCATCTGCTTGCCGGTGTCGATGGCCGAGCCGAGCACATCGCCAACCCCGGTCAGCGTCGGCCCGAGCATTTCCTCGCCGAGCGAATGGCCGTAGCTGGAATGGTCCGACGACAGAAAATCGCCATAGATCGACAAGGCCCCCGAAGTCATCAGGCCGCGGGCCAGCGTCGCGCGGCCTTCCGGCGTCACAGGATCCATGGGCGGCATGTCCTTGCCGGTCGAGAGTTCCTTCAGCGCCAGCACGGCGGTGCCAAGCCCGGCCAGCACCAGCGCATTGGCGCCCGCTGCCGCAGCCCCGGTCATCTTGCTGCCCTTGAGCTCGTAGCGCAGCGCTTCAAGATGCGACAAAGTTGCCGAGGCCAGAAAGCCCTTGAACATGGTGACGCTGCGCATGAAAGCGGCAAAGGCGCCGCCCTGCTTGAGCCCGAACGACATGATGGCCCGTCCGCGCCAGCGCGACGATGGCACTGCATATTCCATCGAGCCATTGAGCATCTGCAGATATTTCATCGCCGTGGCATTGGTCCAGGCTGGAACTTGGGCGGCATCGGCGACGGGATCAAGCGAGCCTTTGGCGGCCATCACTTTGTCAGGATCGGCCTTCACAATATCCTGCCAGCGCAGGAACGGCGCGCCCGAGGCGGCATCGCTGGCCGGGCTGGCCCGCATCACCTCCCAGTCAGAGGCGTCGAGACCAAAGCCCCGCATCAGCGTGCGCAGCCGCGCCGGCACGGCTTCCCACGGGCCTTCAAGATGGCTGGCAATCGTTGTCGAGGTCGCAAACCACCAGGCGCGGCGCAGCGCCTGAACGCCGGCCTCCAGGCCGGAATAATGCGTGGTGATGGCCGGCAGCCATTTTGACATTTCCACCATGCGGTTGAAGGAGCCCGCCTCGCGCGCCCCGCTTTCCAGCGCGTGCATGGCGTCCTGCATGATCATGCCCGCCTGCGCCAGCTCGCGCCCGTTTGCTCCGGAAAAGCCGCGCAGAATGTCTTTGGCCAGAGACATCACCGGCACGCCATAATGCAGCCGCGCATCGGCCTGCAACAGGGGGTTGATCAAGGCGTGGGTAATCACCGCCGAACCGAGCTTGGCGCCCATCTCTTCGTTGGCGACCATGTTGAGCGAACTCGCCAGCCAGCCATTGGGCTGCGATGCGCCGCGTGCAATCTCGTACATGCTGTCGAGCATCCGGCCCTGATGCGCCAGCACGGCATCATGCTGGCCAAGGCGCGGCTTGTAGAGGCTGGCCTCGCCAATGCGCTGCAAGCCCGCTTCCTGCGCCACCACGGCTTTCAGCCATTGCACCGACGCCGACGGGTTCGGCCCCAGACGCTGCATCAGGCCGACGTCGCGCGCCATCGAGCGAATATGCCCCATCAGCACATCCTGGACGTCGCCGCGCCCGAACGCCTTGGCATAGGCGCTCCATTCATCCGGCCCCTTGAACGCCAGAAACCGCGCATCCTGCCGCGACAGCGCCAGCGAGGCACCGGCGCCGCGCGCGGTCGCCTCGCGGGTGTTCCAGCCATCCGAAACAATACTGTCCCAGACGTGCTGCAATGTCCCCATGCGATTGCCGGGGCTGACCGCTTCGCCGGTGAGATTGTCCTTGATCTTGTCCCAGTCGAGCAGCGGGTTGATCATCGCCGCCCATGTCTGGAAACCGACCCGTTGCACGGCAATGCTGTCGTGCCAGGTGGGCAGGCCATAATCGTCGCGCCAGCCAATCGCCCCGCCCGCCTCATTGAACAGGCCGCGCAGCCGCTCCGCCTGGGTGCGCCATGCGCCATAAAACGCCTTGGCTTCTTCGGACTTGGTCAGGCCCCAGGCGGCGCGGACAATCTCGGAGCCGACCAAAGGCTGCACCCGTCGCATAGTCTTGAACGAGCGCCGGAAGGCATGCAGCATGTCCTCCATGTTCGTGGTGGCCATGGACAGCAGCGCATCCTGAATGCCCTTGACGCTCTCATAGCCGGTGTGGCCGACATGCTCGAACAGCCGCATCGCCGCTTCCCAGACGTCCGCTTTGCCGTTCGACCCGCGATAGTTCATCAGATCGGCTTTCATGGTGTCAGTCGCTTTGACCGTCAGCAACTGCCGCCGCTTCACTTGCGCGCCCGCCGCCTTCAGCTCGCCGATGAGCTGGGCGCGCGCCGCGCCCTCGTCACCAAGATCAAGCCGCTTCTGGCTGAACCGGTCCATCAGTTCGCGCGCCGCCGCACGGGTAATCAGTCCGTCATCGGCCGCGCCATTGATGCAATCCGACAAGTTCATAGCGGACACCTTTCAAGTATTTTGGCCAGCAGGCTTTGGCTCGGTTCCTGTCCCAGCAGGTCGCTGCGCGTCACGGCGGCATAATCGCTGCCGTCCTCGCTGGTGCTGTCGGGCACATGGTCCAGCAGCCGGGTGGAAGGCGGTGCATCGAACATGTCGGTCTGGGAGCGCGCCTCGTCGTCGAACAGGCCGCCCGGTGCCTGGTTGCCGCCCGCCAGGGGCTTGTCAGCGGCCAACTCCAGCCTCTGGCGCATGGTGACAGGCTCGACACCGGGAATAAGGCTCTGTGGCTTGCCCTCCGCGCCAGGCTCGTAGTTTAATTCCTTTGCGGGTTCGGGCGGTTCTTCGCCAGCGGCTTCGACGTTTCCATCGGGAACTTCGGATAGACCTGGCCGGGGTTCCGCGCCGCGTGCTCCTGCAGGGCCAGCGCCCTCGCTCCCTCCGCCCAGGCCGCCTTCTTCTGCTTTTCGGACTGCCCCAAGAAGGGATCGAACCGCGTCATCTTTGCCGATTTTGCCATCTTTCAACTCCGCTGCCACCACTTTCAGCACGTCGCGCACCGGCCCGGCGCGATAGGCCATCTTCTGCACAAGCTGGCCAAGCCGGTCAGCATCATCGCGCACGCCGCTGGCGCTGTCGCGCTCGATGGTCGAGCCGCTCTCTTCGAGCCTGTCGGCATTGGCAATGACGCGGGCAAACAGGCTCTTGTCTTTGGCCAGGGTCTTGACGGCGGCAGCGGCAATCCGCATCTCCTGCACCGCCGTGCTATCCTCGCGCAGCATATCACCGAACATCGAGCCTTGCGCACCCGCCTGTTCCTTGCGCAAATCGCTGTCCACAACATTGCGCACCACCAGCGAGGCTTCGGTTTCATTCGAGGGGTGCATGGCGGCCAAAGCCCGTATCGCCGCTTCCTGCCGCGCCGGATCGTCAATCATCCGGCCGACGAGAGCGCCATACTGGTGCGGCACCACTTCATTGACGATCATGCGGAACGGCTCTTCGCCAAGCTTGGCGAGGTCAAACGCCTGGCGCGCCTCGGTGCGGCTGGTCGGCATCGAGCCGTCCATCAATTCAGGATGGCTGCGCAGCACCTTGGCGCCATCAACCGGCGAGCCGGAACCCTCGGCAATGTTCTTGGCGGCGGCGATCGCCCGCACCTGTTCGGCTGAAAAACCATCTTCCTCCCGGTAGAGCAGGCCGGGAAGCTGGATCGGCTAATGGCCATGGGCGATCAGCCGCCGTGCCAGTCCGGTGCGCTGGTGGCCGTCAGCGACATAGAGCTGGCCGTCTTTGTCCTGCCAGACGATCACCTGATTGCCCTTGGCCGTATCCCATTTCGACACGACTTTCAAAGCATGGGTCACGCCGTCGGCATCGGCATTGTCCTTGAATTGAAACCGCCGCGCATCGGTCAGCAGCGACCCTGCATCGAACATGTAGACATGGCCCGACCGGCCAACATGAAACGGGCTGATCGCCGCCATGGCCGGGACAGGCTCGCCGCCATTGCGCAACTGCGCATCGAGCCCGTTCATCTGCGCCGCCCGCTGCGCCGCAGTCTCGCGGGCGTCGACCACCGGCAATTCGCGCGGCAGGTCGCCGGTCACCTGTTCGCCGCGCAACGCCAGCAT
>DAICZI010000146.1:0-2639 GCA_027311205.1 Beijerinckiaceae bacterium
GCGGGCCTGCATCAAAACCCCGCGCCCCAGGCGCCCGCCGCGCGCCGTGGCGTCAACCCAGGCCACGGAGTATTCAAATTGATCGTCGGAGCGCTCCATGGCCTTCCAAAGCGCTTCCAGCCCCGCCGCCCGCACGTTGCGACCAGGATTGACCGGTTCCTGCAGATAGATGTCGTCGCCGCTGCGGGTCACCAGCTCCTGCATCTGCACCGCGTCGGCCCCCGACGGCACGATGGCCCCCGTGAAAATCCGCACCGCTTGCCCGCGTTGAAGCGTGCCCTCAAAGCGATGCCCCGCCGAGGACGTGCCAATGACCCTCAACGCCCGCGTCGATTCGCGGCTGTCATCAGCACTGAGGCCATAACCATCCATCGCCGAAATCGGCTCGGGCGGCTGGGTGCGGGTGCTGGCCAGATCGCGCGCCAAAGTGCGTCCCCAGGCCTGCGCGAGGGGCACATTTTCGGTCTCCAGCGGGTGCGCGCGCCCCAGCACGCCCGACAACGCCTGCGCGACGCTGAGCAAGGGCTTGTCATCCATGCGCTTCAGCCTTGAGCCAAGTGCCGGATTTGCCGCCGCGCTTCATGTCAAGGCCGATGCCGCCAATCGTCATGCCCCGATCCACCGCCTTCAGCATGTCATAGATGGTAAGGCAGGTGACGCTGACGGCGGTCAGCGCTTCCATCTCGACGCCGGTCTGGCCCGAGACTTTGACATGGGCCTTAACCCTGAACCCCGGCAGCGCCGCATCCGCGGTGATGTCCACATGGACGCTGGTCAGTGCCAGTGGATGGCACAGCGGAATGAGGTCATGCGTTCGTTTGGCAGCCATGATGCCGGCAATCCGGGCCGTGCCAAGCACATCGCCTTTTTTTGCCTGGCCATCCAGCGCCGTTCGCAGCGTCGCGGGCTGCATGGTGATCTGACCGCTGGCGCTCGCCTCCCGCGCGGTGGCCGCCTTGGCCCCGACATCGACCATATGCGCCTCGCCATTCGGCGTAATATGGCTGAGCCCGCTCATGACAGCGCCAATTCCTTGCCGGTGATCAAATGATGCGTCGCCTTGGCAACATCGGCGCTGCGCATCAGGGACTCGCCGACCAGGAAGCTGGCTATGCCCGCCTGTTGCAGTCGCAGGCAATCCTGGTGCGAGCTGATGCCGCTCTCGCTGACAATCAGCCGATCCTTGGGCACCTTGCGCGCCAAAGCTTCGCTGACGTCTAGCTTGACCTCAAAGCTGCGCAAATCGCGGTTGTTGATGCCAATCAGCCGCGTCTCCAGACTCAACGCACGGATCAGTTCAGCCTCGTCATGCACTTCGACGAGCACATCAAGGGTCAGATCATGCGCCGCCTTGTTGAGCGCCCGCGCCTCCGAATCGCTCACGGCAGCCATGATGATCAAAATGCAATCAGCTCCCCAGGCGCTCGCCTCGTAGACCTGATAGGGATCGTAGAGGAAATCCTTGCGCAACACCGGCAAGGGGCAAGTTGCGCGCGCTTCCGCCAGGGCCTCGGCGCTACCCTGAAACGAGGGGGCATCGGTCAGCACCGACAGGCACGCTGCGCCACCCTTGTGATAGGCGGTTGCAAGACTGGCCGGATCGAAATCGGGGCGAATCAGACCCTTCGAGGGGCTGGCTTTCTTGATTTCGGCAATCAGCGCCATCCGGCTCACATCATGTTTGGCCTCGATGGCTTTAACAAAGCCGCGCGGACGGTCGCGCTTGGCGATGCGCCGTTCGAGCGACGACATGGGCACCGCGACCTTGGCGATGGCGATTTCCTTGCGCTTGTAGGCCTCAATCTTTTTCAGGATGTCACTCATGCCACCTCCCTCAAGTTCGAGGCCCGCACCAAAGCCGCCAGCGTCGCGCGGGCTGCGCCACTCTCAACCGCCGCAGCCGCCATCGCGGCTCCAGCCTTGAGATCGGGCACCTTGCCCGCCACCACGAGGGCCGCGGCAGCATTCAGCAAGGCAATATCGCGATAGGGCGACAAAGCCCCATCGAGCACAGCGCGGAGCGCCCTGGCATTATGCTCAGGATCGCCGCCTTTCAGGTCGGCGAGGCTGGCGCGCGGCAGGCCTGCATCTTCTGGCGTCACATCGAAGGCCCGGATCGCGCCATGCTCCAGCGCCACGACATGGGTGATGCCCGTTGTCGTCAACTCATCCAGCCCGTCTTCGCCATGCACCAGCCAAACCCGCTCACTGCCCAAAGTGCGCAGCACCTGCGCCAAAGGCTCCAGCCAGCTTGGCGAAAACACGCCAAGCACCTGGCGCTTGACGCCAGCCGGGTTGGACAAAGGCCCAAGCAAATTGAATATCGTCCTTGTGCCGAGTTCGGCGCGCGCCGGGCCAACATGGCGCATCGCTGCATGGTGCGTCTGCGCCATCATGAAACCGATACCCGTCTCATGGATGCAGCGCGCCACATCGGCAGGATCAAGCCCGATCCTCACGCCAAGACTGGTCAACACATCGCTGGAGCCGGATTTTGATGACGCAGCGCGGTTGCCGTGCTTGGCGACTGGAACCCCCAGGCCGGCGAGAACGAACGTGACCGCGGTGGACACGTTCAGCGTGCCCGCGTTGTCGCCGCCGGTGCCGCACACGTCCATCGCGCCGTCGGGCGCCTCCAC
>DAICZI010000146.1:2649-5199 GCA_027311205.1 Beijerinckiaceae bacterium
CCCGTGCCGACAATGTCTATGGCCGCAGGATAGGTCAAAACCCGCAGCATTTTGGCGCGCATGACGCTGACGGCACCGGTGATTTCGGCCACCGTCTCGCCGCGCACCCGCAGCGCCAGCAAAAATCCGCCCATCTGGGCGGGCGTCACTTCGCCCGAAAGCAGCATGTCAAACGCCGCCTCGGCCTCGCCCCGTGTCAGGCTGGCACCGGTGGCGACCTGGGAAATCAGCGGCTTGAATTGATCCATGTTTCCTTATGCCCCCTCAGGCCGTCATGCGGTGATGCACATTCCACGCCTGCGCCATTCCCAGAAAATTGCCAAGTATCCTGTGGCCATGTTCCGAGGCGATGCTTTCAGGGTGAAACTGCACGCCATGCACCGGATGGCTGCGATGGCTGAGACCCATGATCACGCTGGTATCAGCCCGCGCCGTGATTTCAAGGCAGGCAGGCAGGCTCGCCTCGTCCACCACAAGCGAATGATACCGTGTCGCCTTGAACGGCCCGTCAATCCCGGCAAACAGCCCGCGCGGCACCGCGATGATGTCGGAAAGCTTGCCATGCATCGGCAGATTGGAACGCCGCACCACGCCGCCATAGACCTGGCCGATAGCCTGATGCCCGAGGCAGACCCCCAAAATCGGCATGTGCGGCCCGGCCTGCGCGATCAGGTCGCAACAAATGCCTGCCTCGTCGGGCGTGCCGGGGCCTGGCGACAGCACAATCGCATCCGGGCTTTGGCGCATCAGTTCATCAACGCTGATCGTGTCGTTGCGCATGACATCGACGCTCGCTCCCAGTGCTCCGAAATAATGCACCAGGTTGAACGTGAAGCTGTCGTAATTATCAATCAGCGCGATACGCATCGTGCGGCAGGCCTCTCAAAATCTCGCCTGTTATTCGGGCGAAAGCCGCTTGAGGTCAAGTGCGCTGAAATTGCCCGTCATTGCCCACGCTTGGGCCTGGTGGCAAAACGCACGGCTTCTTCGGCGGCGCGAAATTGCGCCATGGCCTTGTTGACGCATTCCATCTGCTCGGAAGCGGGGTTGGAATCATGCACAATTCCCGCTCCAGCCTGCACATGCATGATGCCGTCTTTCACCAAAGCGGTGCGCAGCACAATGCAGGTGTCCATCTCGCCTGAAGCGCCAAAATAGCCGATGCAGCCGCCATAAATGCCGCGCCGATCCGTTTCCAGCTCATCAATAATCTGCATCGCCCGCACCTTGGGCGCGCCCGAAACCGTACCCGCCGGAAAGCCTGCGGATAGTGCATCAATGACATCATGGCGCGGATCGAGCTTGCCTTCGACATTCGAAACAATGTGCATCACATGGCTGTAGCGCTCGACAAAAAATTGGTCAGTCACCGTGACCGTGCCGATTTCGGCAACCCGCCCGACATCATTGCGGCCAAGATCGAGCAACATCAGGTGTTCAGCGCGCTCTTTTTCATCGGCCAGCAATTCGTGCTCCAGCGCTGCATCGGCCTGCGGTGTCGCACCGCGCGGTCTTGTGCCGGCAATCGGCCTGATGGTGACTTTGCCGTCGCGCGCCCGCACCAGAATTTCGGGGCTGGAACAGACGATTTGAAAGCCGCCAAAATCGAGATAGCAAAGATACGGCGAAGGATTGATCCGCCGCAGCGCCCGATAGAGCGCGAAAGCCGGGAGCACAAAAGGCGCGCTGAAGCGTTGCGACAACACAACCTGAAAAATATCGCCCGCCGCAATATGCTCCTTGGCTGCGGCCACCATCTCCAGAAACCGTGGCTCCGCTGTATTTGACACCGGCCTCGCGGCCATCATCAGCGGATCATCCGAGCCGCTTTGATGGGCCAGCGGGCCTTCGAGCGTCGCGACCACGGCGTCAATCTTCTCCACCGCGCTTGCATGGGCAGCACTCGCGCTGATGCCAGCACGCGGGCGCACGGGCGCAAACAGGTGGATTTCGTCACGAACCGTATCAAACACCACCATCAGGGTGGGCCGGATCATCAGAGCGTCAGGTACGCCAATCGTGTCGTGCCTGGGTTCGGCGAGGCGCTCCATCTGGCGCACCATTTCGTAGCCCAGATAGCCGAATACACCCGCCGCCATCGGCGGTTGGCCCGGCACCGGTGCAATCGCCGATTCGGCGATGAGTTCGCGCAGCGAAACCAGGCTTGGCGAGGCGCAGGGTGTGAAAGCCTTGAGGTCTTGCAGTGCGTTGCGGTTGATCTCGGCGCGGGCGCCAAACGCCCGCCAGATAATGTCGGGATCAAGCCCGATCATCGAATAGCGTCCGCGCGCCGCATTGCCTTCCACCGATTCCAGCAAAAAGACGTTGCCCTGCCTGCCGGCCGAAAGCTTCAGGAAGGCCGAGACCGGCGTTTCAAGGTCGCCGACAAGGCGGGTCGCGACCAACTGCGCCGCGCCGCTGGCATAGGTTTGCGCAAAAACGGCAAAATCCGGGCTGATCATGGCTGGCTCGGCGCAGAGGCCCCGATGGTCTTGGCGACCACGGCAGCATCAATTTTCACGCCCTCTTGCGTCTTCAGCGCATCAACAT
>DAICZI010000146.1:5209-5516 GCA_027311205.1 Beijerinckiaceae bacterium
CATCAACATATTCGCGCGCCAGGTCAGTCTGGATCGTCTGCTGCAACTGTCGGGTCACGTTGGCTTTCAGTTTGCCATCGGCAAAAGGCGGCACAACAGCGTCGAGCACCTTGAACACCGCCCAGCCCTTGCCGGGCTCGGGAGCCGAACCCTCTTGCCCGAGGTGGACATTGAACACCTGCGCCGCGATCGAGGCACCGAGATCCGGTGTTGCGGCGCGTTTGACATCGTCAACATGCAGAACCGGCAAATTGCCGGTGTCCTTGGCAATCTCGGGCATGGTCGCGCCTTTGCCCAGTTGCTGCAC
>DAICZI010000147.1 GCA_027311205.1 Beijerinckiaceae bacterium
CGGCCCGCTCCAGGTCGCGGGCCCAGCGGATATTGGCTTCTTCGTCAAAGCGGGCCTTGAGTTCCACCAGCGCGGTGACGGTCTTGCCCGCCTCCGCCGCCTCGATCAGGGCTTTGACAATCGGGCTGTCCGCCGAGGTGCGATAGAGGGTTTGCTTGATCGCCACGACATTGGGATCACGTGCCGCCTGCGCCAAAAACTGCACCACGACGTCAAACGATTCATAAGGGTGATGCACGGCCAGGTCTTTTTGCCGGATGGCGGCAAAGCAATCGCCGCCATTCTCACGCACACGCTCGGGATAGCGCGGCGTATAGGGCTTGAATTTGAGGTCGGGCCGTTCGACGCCAATCAGTTCGGCGGTCTCGGTCAGGGCCAGCATGCCATCGACCAAAAACACTTCGTCGGGGGCAACACCCAATTCATCGGCGACAAAATCACGCAATGCCACGGGCATCAGCGCGTCAATTTCGAGCCTGATGACCGTGCCACGCCGGCGGCGCTTCAGCGCGCTTTCAAACAGCAGCACCAGATCTTCAGCTTCTTCCTCAATTTCAAGATCAGAATCGCGGATGACCCGGAACGAACCGCAGCCTGTGAGCGTGTAGCCGGGAAACAACCGGCCGATGAACATGGCGATCAGCGTTTCAATGGGGATGAAGCGCACCGCGCCGCCACTCTGGCTCTCGGGCAGGCGGATGAAGCGGTTCATTTTGGCGGGGATGCGCAGCAGCGCCTGCATCTTGCTGCCATCACGGCCAAGCGCCAGTTCCAGCGCCATGCTGAAGCCAAGGTTGGGAATAAACGGAAACGGATGGGCCGGATCGACCGCAAGCGGTGTCAGAATAGGAAACACATGCAGCAGGAAATGATCTTCGAGCCAGGCCAGTTCCAGCGTCGACAATTCGCCTGAATCAACGAGGCAGATACCGTTCTCGCGCAAGGCCCCCCGCAGTATGTGCCAACGCTCCTGCTGGGCACTGGCGAGCTTCACGACGCTGGCGGCAATCTGCTGCAATTGTTCTTGTGGGGTCAACCCGTCTTCGGAGGCTGTTGTCACACCCTCGCGTACCTGGCCATAAAGCCCGGCAACGCGCACCATGAAGAATTCATCGAGGTTATTGGCCGAGATCGACAGGAAGCGCAATTGCTCCAGCACCGGATGGCGGCTGTTGGAGGCTTCTTCAAGCACGCGGCGATTGAATTCCAGCCACGACAATTCGCGGTTGATGAAGCGCTGCGGCGCTGTGGCCAGTTCGGAAACCGAGGCCAGCGCCGAAAGGCGCGGATTGGCGGTCTCCCTGGCACCGGAGCGGGCCGCGCGCTGTGTTATCTTCTTGTCCATCGGGTCAGGCTCGCGGGATCACGTGGAGGCCAGTCTAGTCTTCTGGCACGGGAAAATCATCCCCTGGCTCAGCAAATAGGCTGGGTTCGCTCAAATCATCGACAACGGCCTGCACCAAAGCGCGGGTAATCGGGCGCTGGCGCTCCAAAGACAAAAGGTCAAGCCGCTCGATCGCGCAGCGCAACGCCGGGATCGAGCGTTCCAGCCTTGTCAGCAGCACTTCGACCAGGCCCGGCTCAAAGGCAAGTTGGCGCTCGGCGATGAGCTTGGTCAGCACGGCGCGCAGCACCATCTCATCAGGCAGCGGCAGATCAACCATCAGCGCCAACCGCAGTCGCGACAGGAGATCGGGCGTCGCCAGGCCCCAGAATTGCGGCGGGCGCCGCGCGGTCATCAACAGGCGCGATTGCGTGCCGCGCACGTGGTTCAACAGGTGAAACAGCCCAACTTCAAATTCCGGGCCGATATTTTGGTCGGCATTGTCCAGAACCAGGCTTGATGCGGTCACCGGCAGGCCCAGATGTTCAGCGGCGTTCAAAAATATCGCGCCCTGTTCATCGGCGAAAATCCGCGCCAGATGGGTTTTGCCTGCGCCTTCGGGCCCGGTGAGCAGCAACACCGGATCAGGCCAGCTTGCCGGCGCGCTGATCAAATCCAGTGCCCGCTGATGCTCCGGGGCCGCGAAAAAATCAGCCCGGCCCTGCCGCTCGGCCACCGGCCAACTGAGCACCAGTTGCTTTGCGTCGCTTTTGCGGAGTCTCGCCATCGCCTTCAAGGCTCGGAAGGTGCCGGAAGCGCCACACTTGTGGTCTCGCCGAGATAAAGCGGGCTTTCGCGGTAACGCTGCACGCCAAACCGGAACAGCACGCCCATGGCAGCGGCCACCGGCACGGCGATCATCAGGCCGGTAAAGCCGAGCACCGAGCCAAAAGCCACCAGCGCAAACATCAGCCAGACCGGATGCAGGCCGATGGATTTGCCCACGAGCCTGGGGCCAAGCACGTTGGCCTCAAGGGTTTGCCCCACCGCGACCACGGCCAGCGCCATAAGAAACAAGCTCCAGTGCGGCCATCCCTGCACCAGCGCCACGCTGGCCCCGACAATCAGCGCGGTGAGCGAACCGACATAGGGAATGAAGCTGAGAAACCCGGCGCTGATACCAATCAGAAAGCCGTAATTCAGGCCAATCAGCGACAGGCCGATACCATACCACAGGCCCAGAAACAGGCAGACCAGCGACTGACCGCGTAAGAAACCACCCAGCGCCTGATCAATCTGCCTGACGAGCGCATGCACATCATCGCGCTGATGCAAGGGGATCAGGCTGTCCAGAGTTTCAATCAGCCGCGCCCAGTCCAGCACGAAATAAAACGCCACCACAGGCGTGATCACCAGCAGCGAGGCGATGGAAACCAGCATGCTGCCACCGCTCCAGAGTGATTTCGCCAAAGTCGCAATGGTTTGCGCGCCCTGCCCGGCGATGGTTCCAAGCGATTTTGGCAACTCACCCGACGCAGCCTGCCCGGAAAGACCGAGGCTTTTCCAGTCAAACGCACCGAGCCCCAATTTATCGAGGCCAAATTTGGCAGCAAGGCCGCCGCCATAGGTATTGGCCCAGAGGTCGGCCTGCGTGGTCACCAAAGTTTCCAGACGATTGATATTGTCCGGCAGGCTCACGACAAAGGCAGCCAACTGCCGCCCCAGCACAGGCGCGACCAGGATAAACGTCAGTCCGACCGCAAGAATAAATATGATCAAGATCAGCAGGGCCGCGCCGAGCCGGTTCAGACCAGCGCGCTCCAGCCGGTTGGCGACCGGGTTGAGCAGATAGCCCAGCACCATGCCCGCGATGAAAGGCATCATCACCGCGCTGAGCAGGTGCACCAAAAAAATGACAACAATCAGCAGGCCCGCCCAAAATGCCATGCGCCAATCAAAGCCACTGCTGCCTTGTGTCCTGTCAGAACCGTTGTCGCCCAAGGATTTAGCCTCTCACAAACTCATGTGCTGGAACCATTGGCGCAAATAGGCACCCAATGATGCCAGTGTTAGCACAACCACGACGCCGATCAGCAGTCCGCGCACAATCGACAATTCAAGTCCTCCCGCTTTGCTGGCCAGGACAAACCCGACCAGCAGAATTTGCGCGGTCGTATTGGCCTTCGAAATCAGCAACGGCCGAATTTCCATGCCACGCCCCATCAGCAGCGCCAAAACCACGGCACTGACAATCATCAGATCGCGCGACACCACCAATATGGTCAGCCACAAGGGCAGCAGCATGACCGCCGTGAGCGAAATAAACAGGCTGACCAGCAAAGCCTTGTCGGCGAGCGGATCAAGCCATGCCCCCAATTCGGTTTTCATGTCAAAATGCTTGGCCACGAAACCATCAAGGGCGTCTGACAACCCGGCCAAAGCAAACATCGCGAAAGCCAAAGGCCATTGCCCGCTCAAAATCAGCCAGACGCTGACGGGCACCAGGCAAAGCCGCCCCAGCGTCAGCATGTTGGGAATCTGCTTCAACATCGCCTGATGATGACTTTCTGTCCGACAACCCCCGACATCAACGCCCCGCTCCTTGCTTTGGCACGCAGCTTGCGCCCAAAAGCCAAGCCAAAGAGCTAAGCAATCTTCGTGCGTGGCGCAAGGGCGGCGCTGCCTTGCATCAAACTTACAACACTAACACTTTTTTAAGGGCCATGGCCCCAATGTGGCACCATTGAGAAGTTTGATCGGGCAATGGGATCTGGATCAGGCGGGCCGTCCCTGGAATTGAGGCCAGGCGTCGGGAGAATTTGGCACACCGCCCGCCTGCTTGCATGATGCGAATCGGGTTTCCGATCTCTGCACAAGGCGGGGAAGCGCGCAATTATCGGTGACCCCATAGGCTTCCAAGCCCGATATCAATGGGGACATGTCCATGAATATGCTGTTTGATTCGGGCAAAGCCGCCGCCGCTGCGGCACCGGACCGGCGAGAGGCCGAAAACCCCTCCAATCGCATCATCGGTCGCTTGATCCTGTGCAACGGCTCACGCGCCATTATTTCGGCCTCCGCCACCGAAATCACCGGCTTCAACGCCGACACCTGGGCCATCGGCCGCCTGATTTCCATCAAGGGCGAAAAGGGCCGCATTGTCGGAATCGTCTACGAGATGAACACCACCAGCGAACTTTGGAAAGACGAATCGCACAACGTCATTTACATCAAGGTCGAATTGGTCGGCGAGGTGACAGATTCGCCCGAAGGCCCGGCTTTTCGCAGTGGTATCGGCACCTACCCGGCGCTGGGTTCCATTGCCCACCGCATCCGCCACGCTGACTTGCAGTCGATCTATCGGGCCGGGCACGGCACAATCATCGAGATTGGCACCCTGTCGCAGGACGCGACCATCAAGGCGCATGTCAATGTTGACATGATGCTGTCGCGCCATTTCGCGGTGATGGGCACAACCGGTGTCGGCAAATCCAGCGCTGTCTCCATATTGCTCCGCCACGCCACCGCAGCAAAGCCCAATCTGCGCGTGCTGATTCTTGATCCGCACAATGAATACACCAAAGCCTTCACCGATATTTCGCTGACCATTGATGCGGCGACGCTCGAACTGCCCTTCTGGCTGTTTCGCATTGACGAATTTGTCGACGTGATTTTCCGGGGATCAAAGGCAGATGAGAACGAAGTCGAAATCCTGCGTGAAATGGTGACGCAGGCGAAGATCCGCTACAATGTGGCTCCTGCGCAAAGCGCCACGCCATCCTTGATAAAAAAAGCCACCAACATCGATACGAGCGGGCTCAATGCCGATACGCCGGTGCCTTACCGCATGTCGGATTTGATGAAACTCATCGAAGAGGAGATGGGCAAGCTCGAATCCAAACATGCGCGGCCCGATATGCGGGCGCTGATGCATCGTTTGCAGACGCTCAATCACGAACCGCGATTCCGCTTCATGTTTTCGCGCTCGACCATTGACGACAATATGGACGCCATTCTTTCGCGCATTTTCCGTTTTCCCTTCGACAACAAGCCGATCGCCGGCCATCAATTAGTGCAGGAAAAACTGGCCTGGATGATTACCGAGATCACCAAGGCGCAGTTACTCGCGCTGCACGCCGGCCGTATCAAGGATCAAGGCAAAGCTGACGCCGCGCATATCTCAATGC
>DAICZI010000148.1 GCA_027311205.1 Beijerinckiaceae bacterium
GCCGCCAATGCCTTGCGCGGCCTGTTTGGCGGCTCAGGCATGGGCGGCATGGGGATGGGCGGCATGGGGATGGGCAGCGGTTTTCTCAATCCCGGCATGGGCATGAACAACGGCATGGTCGCTGAAGACGCCCTGCTGCGCCAGCAACTCGCTGATGCGGATGCAACGCAGGATCGTTTGCAAGATCAGCTTGATGCGACGAACCAGCAGGCCGATGCGCAGCAGGATGCCGACCAGGATGCGCAGGATGACAACGCCAATCAGGATGATTCCAGCGCCGATGATTCAGGAAGCTACGATGCCTGACAAGGCACCGTTACGAATCAGCCCGGCAATATGACCACTTTGGTGCCGACACTGACCTGATGATAAAGATAGCGCACATCCTGGTTCATCATGCGGATGCAGCCGGATGACAGGTTGGTGCCAATCGACCATGGCTCGTTGGTGCCATGGATGCGGTATTCGGTGTGGCCAAGGTAGAGCGCCCGCGCGCCAAGAGGGTTGTTCTCGCCGCCCGGCATCATGGCGGGCAGGTCGGGACGGCGCAGCCGCATGGTTTCAGGTGGCGTCCAGGTCGGCCATTTCTGCTTGCGGCTGATGCGCTCGACGCCCGACCAGGTGAAGCCGGGACGCCCGACCCCGACGCCAAAGCGCATCGCAAGGCCATGACCCTCGACCAGATAAAGGTAGCGGTGCGGCGTATCGACAATCAGCGTGCCGGGGGCCTCGCTCGTGGTATAGGGCACTTCCTGGCGGGCAAAGCGCGGGGCCGGCGCGCCACTTTGCATGGTTCGCGGCGACGGAGCAGCAGCATAGGCGGCGCTTGCCTGCCCCGTGGAGCCGGTCATCAGCATCTGAATGAAGCCGCCACCCAGATTGGCGGCCACCTGCTGGCGGAAGGGCGCAGCGCTGACCGGGGCAATGGGCGGGCCCGCATCAATGCCAGAGATGACATGCAAACCTGCGGCAGCCAGCGGCGCGGCATCGGCACAACTCACGATCATCGCCAAAGCGACGATACCACGGCTGGCGGCACCCCGTGATGGGCGCATCAGCAGCTTCAGCGCCCGTGCGGCACCAGATGTTGCAAGCTTTGCAAGAACTTGAGTTTGCATAATCTACCATCCATCGCATCACGTCGGCGGCAGGTAGCCGACAATCGGCAACAATCAACAGGCAATGGAAAGATTATAGTCTATATTTGCTTTCAGTTCATGATTAAATGCATGAATGGTTATCATATGGATATTTTTACAATTTATAAACCTTGACAATACCTTAAATTTACGTTTATTCAAGGAATCTACGCAGTGAAGCGGGTGTGCCACTTGCGCAGAAAAGCGCTCCGCATGTCGCCAATATCAAAAAGCGCCACCGCCAGGCCGTATATCGCCAAGCCGGTGACCAGTTGCGCCAGCAAGGTCAGTGCCGAGGGCTGCATCTGGCGCATCGGCAACAGCGCCAGCGTCATGGCAACGACGCCGAGAGTTGGCTTGGCGAGATCGCGCCAGCGCGGCCATTGCGGCTGCGTGAAAGCGGCAATACCCAGCAGCAGCGCCAGCGCCACGATGAACATGCCGCCCTGCATTTCGGCAATCAAAGTGGCATCCGTGCCGACGGGAGCGAATGTCACCACCAGAATATCGAGCCCGGTCGCCACGGCGGCAGCGCCGATCAGCGGCCAGGTGCGGCGCGCCAGTTGAAACACCGGGTTGATCGCGTAATTCATGAGGGCGTGACAGAACAGACCCGGCAGCAGCAAAGTGATGAAATAGGCAAACGGCACCTGGAATTGTTGCGGCACCACCAGATGAACGAAGCTCGGCAACACCAGCCACAGGCCGACGCAGGCCGGGGCGACGAGGGCAAAGACCAGCACCATGTTACGGGCGATCTGTGCCTTGCCTTCGGCGAGGCCATGAGTCTCGTCGGCTGCAACCGCAAGTTGAAACAACAGCACATCCAGCGCCGAACCGATGGCCGACACGACGCGCAGGCCGACATCGGAGGCGAGCGAGAATTGCCCTGTCTCAGCAAAGCCATAGCGATGGGTGATGACAGCCCGGTTGAACAGCGGGACAAAATGATACAGGAAATTGGCGGTGATAATCGGCACGGAATAGGTGAGGGTTTTGCGCGCGGCGAGTGCGGAAAAGGTGGCGAGCGGCGAGCGCTCGTCATGCAGGCGTCCGCGCACCAGCAGCACCGAACCGCCAATCGAGATGCAGGCCCCCACGAGCGCCATCGGCGCGGAATGGAAGAAGTAGGCACCGCCCACCGTCAGACACAGGGCGGCGATGTTTTTGATGAAGACCAGGCGGAAATAATCCCGATCCAGGAATCTGGCGCGCAACATGGCGGTATGGAAATCAAACATGCCATTGGCGATGCTGGCGAGCAAGGCCAGTTCCAGCAGCGGGCTGCCAAGTTCGAGGTGAACGCCCGAGCGCAGCAGCACGGCAGCCAGCACAATTATGAGCATGGTGAGGGCTGCAAAGATGGTCTCAAGGGTCGGGCGCAATGCCGGATCCATTGTGCGCGCGCGCTCGGAATAAAACCTGGTGGCCGACAATTTCACCCAGTCAAACAACAGGGTTTGAATCACCACTGCCGCCTGCACCGCCAGCGCAAAACGACCGTATTCATCCGGCCCCAAAAATTTGGCGACCGTCAGTCCAATGATAAAATTGAACAAAGTGTTGATAGCAAAGGCAAGGACAATCCGCATGGAACAGTCCTAACCTGAAGCGAGATAAAAAAGTGTTGTAACCCGCCTGTTGTCAGGCTGCGCCACCCAATTGCCGCGAGATCGCCGCCAGCACTTCGGGGGCTTGCGGCACGGTCGTGGTGGGGAAAACAGCCGCGATATAGCCATCCGCACCAATCAGATACTTGTGGAAATTCCACTGCGGCACATCTTTGGGGCGTTGAGCTGCGGCCCACTTATAGAACGGCGCAGCCTCGTTGCCGATGACATGCACCTTTGCGGCCAGGGGAAATGTCACGTGATAATCGCCCTCGGCGGTCTTGGCGATGGCGGCACTGTCGCCAGGTTCCTGATGAAAATCATTCGAGGGTACGCCGATGAGGCCAAAACCCTTGGGGCCAAAATGCCGGTAAAGCGCCTCAAGCCCCTTCAATTGCGGTGTAAAGCCGCAGTGCGAGGCGGTATTGACCACCATGAAGGGCTTGCCGGAAAACCTGGAAAGCCGAATGCGCCCGCCATTGAGCCCCGCGAACGAGAACATGTAGGCGGTTTCGCTGCTGGACAATGCTGCTGCGCGTGCCGCCCCCGAAAGACCCGCAATGAGGCTGCCACCGCAAAGGCCGGTGAAGTGCCGTTTCGTCATCAACATGAGATAATCCTCTCCCGGATGCTATGAGCACCAACTGGGCACAGCACTGGAGAAGTCAAGCCCAAACGCGTCGCAAAAACGCGCCCGGATATCAACCAAAACCCAGATACGCCCAACTGTATGACGAGGACTATCTCATCCCATCCCCTTGGCATCAGCCGCCAAAGCGATAGTTCAGCCCTACGCGGAAGACACTATAGTCATTCCTGGTGGTGAAGCATCCCGGAGCAGCGCAGGTCGTCGGGCCATAGCGAAACTTGCCGGGATCAGTTATGTAAAGGTATTCAGCCTTTGCTGACCAATTGGGGGTGAAAGCATATTCGACGCCAGCACCCACTGTGCCACTCGTGCGCATCGTGGAGCCAGACGCGACATTACCTAAGCTGGCCTTCAGGTTCGTGAAGGCGACACCGCCGGTCAGGTAGGGCAGGAATTGGCCAAACGCATAGCCAAGGCGACCGCGAATGGTGCCAAAGCCATTGATTTCCGTGGAACAACGGCCTCCACAGCCGAAGCCCGCTGTGTTCGGGCTCGAGCCCTTGATGTCGGCCCAGGAATAATCGCCTTCGAGGCCGAGAACAACATTATCAATCTGATAATTAAAACCAAGTGTACCGCCAAGAGTGGCGCCGCTTGTATTGAATTGTGGATAGATGACTCCGGGAACATTGCAGCCTGTGCCATCGCAATGAGTGCTGTGGCCCCAGCCGTAACCACCCTGAGCGCCAACATAGAAGCCCGTCCACGAAAAAGGCGGCGCAGGCGCTGCGGGGCCTTTGGTTATCGGCCCTTCGGTTGACGGCAGATCGGCGGCAAACGCGCTGCCAAAGATCATCGCGGATATCGCCGCTGATGCAAACAGGAAACTTTTCACCATGATACACCCCCCACGCGCAAACGCCGAGCGGATCTGTTACCAACAAACAGGTCACGTCGACCTGATATACATAACGTTTTGTTAATTCAAAACGACCTGACTGTCAACACAACTGGCGGAAATGGCGGTCCATCTACGTCAAGGGCTGAATCCAGCCCCGCCCCAAGTCGGCGTTGCGGTGAATTACCCTGCGGCAAACTTTGCGGCTTGGGCATTACCGGTAGCTGGCGGGCTTTTTTTCACAGTTGCGGATGACGGCCTTCAAGCGCACAATCACGCGGCGAAGCTTGCTTCCGGGAACGCGCATGGCCAAAAACATCCTGTTGATTATTTCCGGCGGCATTGCCGCCTACAAGGCGTTGGAGTTGATCCGGCGGTTGCGGGAGCGCGGGCATGGCGTGCGCGTGGTGATGAGTGCTGCGGCAGGTGAATTCATCACGCCGCTGTCGGTGGCGGCGCTTTCCGGCCAGCCTGTGCATGGCGATCTGTTTTCGCTCACCGAGGAAGCGGCGATGGGCCATATCGAGCTGTCGCGCGCCGCTGATCTCATCATTGTCGCGCCCGCCAGCGCCGATTTGATAGCCAAAGCCGCGCAGGGGCTGGCCAGCGACCTTGCCGCAACGCTGCTGCTGGCGACCGACACAAGAGTGCTTTATGCGCCCTCGATGAATGTGCGCATGTGGCTGAACCCGGCCACGCAACGCAATGTTGCTGTTCTGCGGCAGGATGGCGCAGCCTTTGTTGGCCCCGGCGATGGCGCGATGGCCTGCGGCGAATTTGGGCCGGGCCGCATGGCCGAAGTGCCGGAGATCATCGCCGCCGCCGAGGCGTTGCTGGAGCAAAGCTGCAAAATCGCCTTGCCCACAGCGGCGTCGGGCCCGTTGGCGGGCCGCCATGTCGTGATCACCTCCGGCCCCACCCATGAACCGATTGACCCGGTGCGCTATATCGCCAACCGCTCCTCGGGGCGTCAGGGCCACGCTCTGGCTGCGGCGGCGCAGGCGGCGGGCGCGCGGGTGACGCTGGTGAGCGGGCCGGTGGCACTGCCCCCGCCTTCCGGCGTGCATGTCGTGGGCATTGAAACCGCGCGCGACATGCTGGCGGCGACCAGCATTGCTCTGCCCGCCGATATTTTCATCGCCGCCGCGGCGGTGGCTGAGTTCGATTCGTAGAACACCACCAGCGTCTTCGACGTCATGGTGGTGTCGCCCTGCACGACCTTCACATTGCCGGTGAAGGTCGCTTCCTTTTTCTTGTCGCGCATCTCCAGGCT
>DAICZI010000149.1 GCA_027311205.1 Beijerinckiaceae bacterium
AAGCCGCTGCGCTCGACCTTCATAACATGGTCAAAATGCAGGCCGGCGGGGCGGCGCAGCCATTGTCCATCGCGCGAGGCCAGCCAATCCAGCCGTTCGGCCACCATGGCAAAGCGGTGCCGTTTAGGTATCCACACCATTTGCGCGGGGGACATCAGGGCCTGGTGCATGTGAGTCGAGAGTGTCGCCAGATCTTCAGCATCCAGCGCACACAACATCAGGCCCGGGCTCGTTGGCGTGCCGGAACCTGTCATGCTTCCGGTAACAGATACGGCTTCGTTCACGGTGCAGGGGTGCTCCAGAGTGGCCTCGCAAGACAAGGGCCCCTGCATAGGCCGGGAACAGCGTCTTTGCAACTTTCGGCCCTGTGCTGCGTTGTGATGGCACAACTTGCCTTGCGCAAGCGATTGGCGCTAGTCTCGCCATTTTAATGAGGTGTTGCGATGCGACGTTCAAGGCTCTGGCTTTTGCCGTTACTGGTTGGAATGACGAGCGTGCTGGCGGGTGTTGCACAGGCTGACGATCATGGGCCCGGCGGGCCCATGCACCGCTGGTTCCATCATCATCACCGCCCACCCCAGACCTATTATCAGCAGGCACCGGTCTATAATCCAGCGCCGCAGGTCTATTATCAATCGGCGCCGCCTGTCTATTATGAGCCCGCGCCGCCGGTCTATTATCAGGCTCCGCCACCGGTCTATTATCAACAACCGGCACCCTACAGCGCCTATGGCAAGCACACCCCGGCGCATGAATGCCGCACGCAGGCGGGTGAATGCCAATTGCCGGGGCCAGAATTTGCCGGGCACGGCTGCAAGTGCTTTTTTCAAGGCTATGGCAACGTCAGCGGTGTTGCGACGCCGTGAGGCATTGTTGGCCAGCGTTGGGGCCAGGCTCTGATCTTATCTCAGGGGCGCAGCGACGCCGAGCCGTTGCAAGGGGTTCCGTCAGCGCTCGCGCGCGCGATGACGGCCCTGAGAATGGTGCGGACGGCGGGACTTGAACCCGCACTCCTGGTTACAGGAAACAGATTTTCGTACCACTTCGACTTGCGCCGCCGCCCGCCACAGATGTGGCGAAACGTTCGTGGTCTGGACCATCCCTTCGCCATGGCTCCACTTGAGCCGAAGGCGCCGCCCGTCTGGCCTCTACACCTTCCCGCAAGTGCGGGCTTGGCTCGGGATTGGCCGCGTCAACGGCGTTCCCCGAATTTGAGCGGTTCTGCACCGGCGGTTTCCCGCCGGGCACTCCAATTAAAGTCTGCTGCGTCTACCGATTTCGCCACGTCCGCATCACGCACGCGCTTGTGCCACATGCGCCGCCCCCGCGAAAGGGGCGATGCGCAAGTTTGCACGCCGCTTTTGCCGCCTGGCGGAGGATGCCGTCACAGGGCGCGAAAACCAAGCGGTCCTTCACACTTGCGAGGCGCGCAGCGACGGACGAGCAAAGGGTTTTCCGGAAACCGCCTGGTTGCTTCGCTCTGCTCGCAATGATGGCGCGTGCCCTTGCACCGATCCCGGAAACCCCATCATTTCAATCTCAAGACATCATGGTCTTGTCTCAGCGCAGCGCCTTGCCAGGTTTGGCAATGAAGGACACCATATTTTGCGCGTTAAGATATTTTTTGGTCGCCGCCTGCACATCGGCCGCGGTGATTTTCTCCATGCCAGTCGAGAGCGTGCGGATAACGTCCAGTTCCTGCGGATGGGCCTGAATGCCCGAAAGATCGGCCAGCCAGAAACTATTGTTGGTGAACATGTGCTTGCGCTGCTCAAGGCTGGGGGCTTTGGCGCGAGTCATCTCGTCGGGCGTCACGCCATCAGTGGCCATGCTTGCCGTCACCTGTTTGATGGCTTCAAAAACCTTGGGCACGAATTCTGGTTTGGTGTCGATCCGCTCATAAACATAGCCAAAGGTCGGGACGGTCTGCGAGAAGCTGGCGATACCCTGCGGTGAATAGGTGTCGCCGTCCTTGACACGCAACCGCGCCAGCAGACGATTCTCCATGATGTCGCGTGCCAGCATCAAAGCGCGATCCGTCTGGACATTGACGTAAAGGCCCTGCGTTGGCCAGATGGCGATCGAGGTGGCATCGTCGGGCTTGCCGCCATGCGTGATGACGGTTGGGGTCGCCGACGGCTTAGGCAGTGATTCGGTGACGGCGACATTGGTGGAAACATCATCGCGCATCGGCAGCGCGCCAAAGGTTTTGGCGACTTCGGCAATGGCAGCTTCTTTGGTAATGTCCCCGACAATGGTGATTTCGATGGGGCTTTTTGCCAGGGGCTCCTTCATCATGGCTTGCAGGGCCTGCGGTGTCGCAGCCTTGATTTCGGCCTCGCTGGGGAAGCCCCAGCGCGGATCGTTCCCATGCAGGAAGCTGTCGAACGACTTGGTCAAGGCGCCAGACATGGTCGCGGCAAGCTGGGGCAAAGCGTTGAGATAGTTCTGTTTCAAGCGCGCCAGCGCCTCAGGTCGGTAGGCCGGGTCGGTCATGTAGGCTGTCAGCAATTGCATTTCGAAAGCAAAATCCTGCGGCCTGGTAGCACCAGACAAGCGGAATTGATCTTCACTGATCGCAAAGCTCGTGTTGGCCATGCGCCCGGTGGCGACGTCCTGCAACTGGTTGGCGGTCAGTTTGCCGAGGCCGCCCGCCAGGAAAGCATGGGTCATCCAGGCCGTTGCACCCGCCTTGGGATCAAGCCCCAGCCGACCCTGACCGAAATCGACGTTCACCAGAATTTGGTCTTTGCTGAAATTGGTGGTCTTGACATTGAGGCGGACATGATTGGCAAACTCGACCTCATCGACGCCAGGATCGGCGATAAATTTGTCGCTTATGACTTTGCCGGGTGTGCCGAAATTCTTGTAAGGCCATGCCTTCACCAGCCGCGCTGCGGGCGGTGCCACGGGCGCGGCCTCGTCGGCGGCGAATGCTTTGGCCAGCGTGCTGTCATCCAGCCCCGCGACCGGCGCACTTGTCACCACCACAAGCGGCCCCGTGCCGCTGAACATGTGTTTCAGGGCGCCATTGACGGCCTCGCGTGTCAGCTTCGGCTTGGCTGCTTCAAACAGGGCCAAATCCTCGGCAGGACTGGTGATCACCCCTTGCTGCGAAACATTGCTCAGCATGTCTTCGGCAATGGCGGTTGATGTGCGGGTCGCCGCCGATTGCGCTGCCGTCTGGAACGATACTTCCATATCGCGGGTTGCCTGCGCCAGTTCTTCGGGCGTCACGCCATATTGGACAATCTGCCGCTCGGCGCGGGTGGCTGCTGCCAAAGCCCGCTGCCAGCCTTGCGGTGTCGCGGTGACCGCAACCAGGCCACCTCTGGCGGTCTGCTCGATGGTGTTCGGCCCGGCATAGCCAGCCAGAAATGGTGGATTGGCGGCATTGACGCGCTGCATCAGCCTTTTGCTGAAAATCGCACCAGCCAAACGCTCCTGCAATTGGCGTGTTTCGTTGGCGGCGGTGTCGCGGTGTTGTTTGAAAGGGCGCTCGAAGTCAATTTCGATGCTGGTTGCCGCGCCCGGCTCGTTGATGACTTTCACCGCCGTGCCGCCTGGCCTGATCGTGCCAAAGTCAGGCTTGGGCAGGGCTGGCGCCAGAGGCTTCCATGAATCGAAATGCTGGTGGATCAAGGCTTCTACTTTTTTGACATCAACATCGCCGACCACGATCAATGTGGTGCGTTTGGGCCGGTAATTGGCCTCATAATATTTCCGGACCTCGCTGGCGGGTGCGGTTTGCACGACATGAACCTTGCCAATCGGAAAGCGCCGCACATAAAGCGTGTCGGGCATGGTGAAGCGCAGGGCTCGCGTCATGGCGCGATATTCTGGCGTATCGCGCAGCCGCGCTTCCGAGAGCACCACACCGCGTTCGGGCTCCAGCGACTTGGGATCGAGGGTCAGATTGCTCGCCGTTTCGCGCATCAGCATCAGCACGGTGTCGAGCGTGTCGCCTTTGGTTTCGGGCACATCCAGCTCAAAAGTGGTGGCGCGAAACGCTGTCTGCGCATTGGTGTCGGCTCCAAAGGCCAGGCCCTTGCGTTGCAGAATCTGCACCATGTCGCCGTTGGGCACGTTCTTCGAGCCCTTGAAGGACATGTGTTCCAGCACATGGGCAAGACCGCGTTGGGCATCGGTTTCATCATCCGAACCCGAACCCACCCGCATGCGCACCACGGCCTGGCCGGGTGGCGTGGCATTGTGCATGATAATGTAGTGCATGCCATTGGCCAGAACGCCAAAATGGGCGTTGGGGTCGGCCTTGATGTCGCTGACATCTTGCGGCCAGGCAGGTTTCACCGTGTCGGCAAAAGCGGGCGTAAGACCTGTGGCGCAGAGCAAAGCGACGGCAAGACAGCGAAGTGAGGGCATGGAGACGACCTTTCCGGCCAAAATATCAACAGGGGACTGACGCGCAACGCAACCCGCCTTTGATGACCTTAAGCGGTTAAAATATGGCGTTGCAACGGCAAGGCCAGCAAGCTTAAAAATCCTTAATGTTTGCAAAATCCGTTGCGTCCTAGGGTGACAGCCGCACGGCCAGCTTGATGCGCAGCAGGTCCCGCTGGCCGGTAATGTCGCAACCTTCAACCTTCGATTTCGTGAAATAAAGCCACGGCGAGGGGCCGCTGTCGGCAAAAATCCGTGATGTGGCCTGCGGGTCAAGCAAGGAGGGATAGGCGATCTCTTCCCCGCCAGCGGTGCAGGGATCATCATAATAGGTCGCGCCCGCCAGCAGCAGGCGCGGCGGGCTCCAATGCATCAAATCGGGGCTGGCGGCATAGTAAAAGCCTGAAACCGGAAACAGATTGTCGTCGCGTCGCGCCATGAAGGTTGCCAAAAATTCATGCGCGTCGCGCAGCCACACCAGGGCCCCAACCGGCGCCGGGAAAGGCGCGATCAACTGGCAATGGGTCGCCAGCGTGACCTTGTGCCGGTAAGGATCGGGGAAGTCTGCGCGAAAGCCGTGGCCGTCCCAGGCCCGCCATGAAGAAGCCTCTTCGGGATGGCGGCTTTTGAACAGGCACACACCGCCGGGCTGGCCCTGCCAACCGGTGGTGCTCGCCATGAAATAATACGCACCCCGCCATGGCACGATATTGGAGGGGTTGAAGAAGCCGCGATGGCGGCCCTGATCGACATCGGCGCGAAACGGCACGGCGGCGACAACATCGTCTGGCCCGCGCGCAAAATGCCGCGCGCCATCGCCTGAGTTCATCTCCAGGATGGTATTGTACCAGCATGGCATCATGGTCTTGAAGCGGCACGCGCCCTTGTGCTCGTTGCCGTGAAATTCATGATGGATCAGGGCGCTGACATGGGTGCCGTCCCGCGTGAACAGCGCGGTGATCCAGGAATGATCATCATAGGCGGCGGGGTCAGGATTGCCGGGCGAGGCCAGCACCACAGTACAAACAAGCTTCATATGCTGCAGATCCGGCCCGCGAAAGGCGCGGTTGGTGTCATGCAGGCCAAACATCACCAC
>DAICZI010000014.1 GCA_027311205.1 Beijerinckiaceae bacterium
AGATAGAGCGGCCCGCCGGCCTTCGGGCCCGTGCCGGAAAGCCGGGAACCGCCGAAGGGTTGCACGCCGACGTTGGCGCCGATCATGTTTCGGTTGATGTAAAGATTGCCGGCATCGGCATCAGCGCTGATTTCGGCGATGGTTTCATCCAGCCGCGTATGCAGGCCAAAGGTCAGGCCGAAATTCCTGGCATTGAGCTGGTCGAGAAGCTGATGCAGTTCCTTGCGTCTGAAGCGCACGACATGCAGCACCGGGCCGAAGACTTCTTCGGCGAGATCATTGGCGGAGCCCAGTTCGATCAAGGTCGGCGCAACGAAATGGCCTTGCGCTGGCAGCGCCATGGGCGCTTGTGTCACACGAAAACCGCGCGCCCGCATCGCCTCGATATGGGCGAGAATGCCAGCTTTGGCCTCAGCTTCAATCACCGGGCCGATGTCAGTGGCAAGGTCGGCAGGATCGCCCAGGCGCAATTCAGCCATCGCGCCTTTCAGCATTTTGAGCGTGGCGTCGGCACAATCATCCTGCACGCAGAGCAATCGCAGCGCCGAACAGCGCTGGCCCGCCGAATCGAAGGCGGAGAGCAGCACATCCTGCACCACCTGCTCGGTCAAGGCTGAAGAATCAACGATCATGGCATTGATGCCGCCGGTTTCGGCAATGAGGGTCACGGGCTGGCCGCCGGGTGTCAGCCGGTCGCCCAAGGACCTGGCGATAGCGCGCGCCACGGGTGTCGATCCCGTAAAGATCACGCCCGCAACAGCGGCGTCAGCCACCAGCGCCGCGCCCGTGCGCCCGTCGCCAGGCACAAAAGCCAGGACGGATTCCGGCACGCCCGCACCATGCAACAGCGCAACAGCGGCCGCGGCGACCAGAGGCGTTTGCTCGGCAGGTTTGGCGACAACGCCATAGCCCGCCACCAGCGCCGCTGCGACCTGGCCGGTGAAAATCGCCAAAGGGAAATTCCATGGGCTGATACAGGCGATGACGCCTGACGCAGGTGCCTGGCCCGCCAGCCAACGCTCGGCCTCGGCGGCGTAATAACGCAGGAAATCAACCGCTTCACGCACTTCGGCCAAGGCATTCGCCAATGTGCGCCCGGCCTCCCGGGTGATCAGGATGGCAAATTCATCGCGGCGCGCCTCCAGCGCATCGGCGGCCCGGCGCAAAATTGCGGCGCGCGCCAGAGGCCCCGATGCCGCCCAGCCCCTTGCTGCCGCCGCTGCGGCGCTGACGGCCGATGCCACACCTGCAGTCTCTGTGTCACGGACATGGCCGAGCACGCGATCAGGATAGGCCGGATTGTGGATCGCCCGGCCTGCAACCTGCCCTGTTTGCGGCTCAGGCACGCGCGCCAATGCAGCTTGCAGTTCCGCGATGCGGTCTTCATTGGCCAGATCGCTGCCGCGCGAATTGGCCCTTGTTGCGCCAAACAGCATCAAGGGGGGCGTGATGCGTGGGTCAGGCGCGCCGAGCGGTGTGACGGCTTCAGCAAGCGCCACCGGATCAGCGGCGAGGTCTTCATCAGACAGCGCCCCATCTTGCAGGCGGTTGACGAAGGAAGAATTGGCCCCATTCTCCAACAGGCGGCGCACCAGATAGGCGAGCAGGGTTTCATGCGAGCCAACGGGCGCATAAATGCGGCAGGGCCGGTCGAGCTGATCCTTGCCGACAACCTGCTCATAAAGCGCCTCGCCCATGCCGTGCAGGCATTGGAACTCATAGCGCCCCTCGTGCCATTCCGGTCCGGCGGCCACCAGCACGCTGGCCAGCGATTGGGCATTGTGCGTCGCAAATTGCGGATAAATCTGGCCCGGCGCGGCCAGCAATTTGCGGGCGCAGGCGAACCAGGCGACATCGGTATGGACTTTGCGGGTAAAGACCGGAAAATCCTCCTGGCCTTCGACCTGGGCTTTTTTGATTTCGCTGTCCCAATAAGCGCCCTTGACGAGGCGCACCATCAAGCGCCGTTGCGCGCGGGTCGCCAGATCAACCAGCCAATCAATGACAAAGCTGGCACGGCGCCCATAGGCCTGCACCACAAAGCCGAGACCATTCCATCCGGCCAGATCAGCATCAAGGCTGAGAGCTTCGAGAAGGTCCAGCGAGAGTTCCAGCCTTTCGGATTCCTCGGCATCAATATTGAGGCCAATGTCGAAGGCTTTGGCTTGCAGGGCCAGTGCTTTCAGGCGCGGCAGCAGTTCGGCCATGACGCGGGCCTTCTGCGCCCGGCCATAGCGCGGATGCAGCGCCGAAAGCTTGATGGAAATGCCTGGCCCGGCATACGGCCCGGCCTGGCCCGCAGCGGCACCAATGGCGGCGATGGCCTGCTCATAGGCTTGCAGATACTGCGCGGCATCGTGGCCGGTAAGTGCGGCCTCGCCGAGCATATCATAGGAGAATGTAAAGCCGCGCGCCTGCTGAGGCTGGCTGCGGCTCAGGGCTTCGGTGATGGTGCGGCCTTTGACGAATTGCTCGCCCATCATGCGCATCGCAAGATCAACGCCGCCGCGAATCAACGGTTCACCACCACGCCCGAGCAGGCGGGTCAGGGCGGTTGCGAGGCCGCGCTCGTTGGTGGTCGATACCAGCTTGCCGGTCAGCACCAGCCCCCAGGTCGCGGCATTGACGAAGAGCGAGGGGCTCTGCCCGACATGGGCGCGCCAATCGCCAGCGCTCAGCTTGTCGCGAATCAGTGCGTCGCGGGTGGGGGCATCGGGGATACGCAGCAGCGCCTCGGCAAGGCACATCAGCGCGACGCCTTCATCCGACGACAGCGCATATTCGTGGATCAGGCCCTCAATGCCACCCCCACGCTTTTTGGCGCGCAGGCGGTGCACCAGATCAAGGGTGATCTTGCGCACCTCGGCGGCCGCTCCGGGCGACAGACGCGCCAGATCAACCAAAGGCGGCAGGCAGCTTGTTTCGGAACGGCGGGTTGCGGCGGTGATCGCAGCGCGAAGCGGCGTTTGCTGCGCCATGCCTGCGCGCCCTGCCCCAGGCTGGCGGGTCATGGGCGGTGCCTCTGGCGGGTAGTTTCAAGATAGCCGAACAGGTCTTTCGGGTTGGCCTGGTTCGGCACGAGGGCCAAAGGTTGTCCAAGGCCCAAATCACCTGCGGCCTCGTTGATGACGTGCAGGCTGGAAAAATCCTCCAGCGCGAAGCCGACCGAATCAAAAATCGTCACCTGTTCCGATGACCGGCGGCCCGGCCTCGAACCTTCGAGCACTTGCCATAATTCGGTGACGGGAAAATCGCGAGGCATTTGCTGGATATCCCCTTCGATTCGGGTCTGCGGTTCATACTCCACGAAAACCGCACCACGATGCAACACTTGAGGCTGCAATTCGGTTTTGCCAGGGCAATCACCGCCAACCGCGTTGATGTGCACGCCCGCCTCCACCATGTCTGCCGTGATGACGGTGGCATTGGATTTATCGCCCGTGATGGTGGTGATGATATCGGCGCCTTGCACGGCCGCGCGCGCCGTGGCGCAGATTTCGAGCGTCAGCATTGGCACGGTGCGCAAGTTATGCACGAGTTTGGCAGTGGCTGCCTGGTCGATATCATAGAGTTGCAGACGGTCAATGCCGAGTTGGTAATGGAAGGCCAGGGCCTGAAATTCGCTTTGTGCGCCATTGCCAATCAACGCCATGCAGCGGGCGTCGGGCCTCGCCAGCACGCGGGCGGCCATCACCGAGGTCGCGGCTGTGCGCAGTGCCGTCGTCAGGGTCAGTTCGCTCAACACCTGTGGCAGGCCCGTCGCAACCTCGGCGAGGACCCCGAATGCCATGACTGTCGGCAGGCCCAGCAAAGGGTTGGCGGGGTGGCCGTTCACATATTTGAAGCTGTAGGTGCGGGCATCGGCAATCGGCATGAGTTCGATGACGCCGCCGGGTGAATGGCTGGCAAGGCGGGGGGCTTTGTCGAATTCAGGCCAACGGCGAAAGTCGGCCTCAAGGCGCGCCACCAGGCGGTTGAGCAAGGCTGGCATGCCAAGGCTGCGGATGATGGTGGCGACATCCAGCGTGCTGATGAACATCGTGGGCGTTGCGTGAGACATGAATTCAACCTCGGCGAGAGCAGCCAAAACCGCCGCCAGTCTCGCGCCTGCGCGTGACAGGTGCCAGTCGATAGAATGCGCGACAACCGGCCCGCATCTGCTATTATAGCAGAAGTTCTTGTCATTTTGGCATTTCATCATGGATAGCACTGACCATCGGCTCATCGCGCTGCTGCGCCATAATGCCCGCCTCAGCATCGCTGATCTGGCGACGAAGCTCGCTGTGTCACGCGGCACGGTCAGCAATCGCATGCGTCGTCTGGAAAAGGATGGCGCGATCCAGGGTTACACGCTGAAAGAGGCCGGGGCTGAGTTTGCCGACGTGCGCGCCTGGATGATGGTTCAGATCGAGGGCACGCAGACCCGGCGCATCGTCGCAGCCCTGCTCGGCGAACCAGGGGTCACAGGTGTGCATGACACCAATGGCCGCTGGGATCTGCTGGCGGAAATCGCCTGCGTTAGCATGCCGGAACTCTCCGCTTTGCTCGGCCGCATCCGCATGATCAAGGGCATCCAGTCGACCGAGACGTCCATTCACCTGGCGAGTTTTCGTTAGGAAGCCTGCAGAGCTCAAGTATCCGGAACGCTACTTCTCAATAAAGCCCGCGCAGGTGACGGATCACGACTGAGCGCGACATGAAGGCGGTGAGCAGGGCGATGCCGACGGCGATGAGGGCGATCACGCCATAGCCGCGCCCACCGATGGAGAAGGAGCCGAACAGCGCCCGCAATTGGTCACCGCCTGCTGTTGCGGTGGCAAAGTGCTCGAAAAGACCCGCAGCCGCATAGATCAGCACCGCCAGAGCGGCACCAACCCCCGCTCCCGTCGCGCCCAGGCGCAGAAAATGCCCCTGAAATTCGCGCGCGATATAGGCATCGGTCGCACCCACAAAATGCAGCACGTCGATAATATCGCGATTGCCGGCCATGGCCCCGCGCGTGGCAAAGCCCACCGCCAAAGCGGTGGCGACCAACACCAGGATAAAGACCAGCGCCGCGCCGGTCTCCATCGTCCCCGCCATGGTATCGAGCCGTTGCAGCCAAAGGCGGTGGTCATCGAGGCTAGCGCTTGGCACGCCTTCGGCGAGTTTGGCGGTCAGCGTTTTCAAGTCCGGGACCACGCCTGTGCCCAGCTTGAGAATAATCATCCGTGGCACGGGCAAATCATCAAAATTCAGGCCCGAGCCCAGCCACGGCTGCAACAGGCGCTCCGATTCTGTCTTGCTGAAGATGCGCGCCGAGGCGATGCCTTTGGTGGCTCTGGCCAAAGCGGCTGCGGTGGCGGCATCCTTGTCAAGCGAGCGGCCCTGGGCCGGGCGCACTTGAATAGTCATTTCGCGCGCCACCTGATTCTGCCAGCCATGCGAGGCCTGCGCCACCAAAAACGCCGCGCCAGCGCTGAGCGCCGCCAAAAACGTCATGATTGCCACCACCGTCACCAGCGCGCGGCCAGAAATGGTGTCGCGTTGCACCAGCGGCACACCGCGCCGTGAGAATATTTCACCAGAAGCGGTATCGGACGCCGACGATCTGGGAAACAAGGCTCGTTTTTGTAGCAAGGCTAAGACTTTCAAAAGCTTACCATCATCGATTCGGTTCAAAGACGTGCAAACGACCATCGGCCAGAACGAGCCGTTTGGCTCCGGCAAACTGCTCCATCAGGCCCAGATCATGGGTGGCAATAACCACGGATGTGCCGGAGCGGTGCAATTCGGCAAAGAGCCGCAGCAAGCGGCGGGCGAGTGTCGGGTCAACATTGCCGGTTGGTTCGTCGGCCAGCAGCAATTCCGGCCGTCCGATCAGCGCCCGCGCGATGGCGGTGCGCTGTTTTTCGCCCCCCGAAAGCACGGCAGGATGCACGCGCATCCTGTCCCCGAGGCCAACCCATTGCAGCAACTCGATCACTTCGGGGCCGTATTTTGATTCGGGCTGGCCGAGCACGCGCAGCGGCAGAGCCACATTATCATAGACGGTGAGGTGGTCGAGCAGGCGAAAATCCTGGAAAACCACGCCAATGCGGCGGCGCGCGGCGGTGACTTGCGCCTTGCTGAAGGTTTCGACATCGGCACCAAACAGGTTGATGTGGCCGCTTGTGGGCTTCAGTGCCATGAGCATCAGACGCAGCAACGAGGTTTTGCCCGCACCCGAGGGGCCGGTCAGAAACTGGAATGAATGATGATCGATGGCAAAATTGACATCGCGCAGCGTCTCCCGCTCGCCATCATAGCTCAGCGCGACGTTCTCAAACCGAACCAATGAGCCGATTCCTTTGTGCGAGTGCATGCCGAGGCGGCAGGCATAACTTAACCTTAACCATAATAGCGCTCAATGACATCGTTCCTGAACGGCTTTCCGTCGGGTTGTCCAGCCTTCTTTCAGGTCACTGACCGATGATCATTGAATGTCCCGCCTGCACTTCCACGTATCATATCAGCCACGCCTGGCTTGGCGATGAGGGGCGGCGCATGCGCTGTGCCGCCTGCCGCCACATCTGGCTCTGCACGCCAGCGGCACCCGAACCGCCGAATGAGGATGATGCGCTTGCCCACAGGCTGTCAATCACCAGCCTATCGGAAGCGGCGGTGCGCGCCAGCGCCAGTGACTTGCGCGTCGAAGCCTCAAGTGACCGGTCGCTTCCGCCGAGCTATGAGGAGGTTTACGGCTTGCACATTCCCGGCAACCCCGTGGCCAGGCCACGCGGGCGGAACTTCCTGCGCCTGGTGCCATCGCCCGGCCTGGTGGCAATCGTCATGGCGGTTGGTGCTGGCATGGCCGCCATCGGTTTCAGGGCCACCATTGTCGCGGCTGTGCCCGCAACCAGGCTCGCCTATGCGGCGATGCGGCTGCCGGTCAATCCGCTGGGCCTTCGGCTCGAACACGTCGCCTCCACCATCAGCCAGCAAGGATCACACAAGGTTCTGGCGGTGACGGGTGAAATCACCAATCTAAGCCGCCAGCATACAAACGTGCCACCGCTGCGAATCTCGGTGCGTGGGGCCGATGGCCACAATCTTTATGCATGGCTGAGCCATCCCGGCACGAACGGACTTGCCAGCGGCCAGCACATGTCGTTTAACGCACGTCTTGCCTCGCCGCCAAAGGGTGCGCGCAACGTTGCGGTAAATTTCGCCACGGGGCTTACTGAAACGGCGGAGTTGTCCCGATGATGCATGAGCAGCCTGTCAGCGTGGTCTTCGATGAGGATGCGATTCGAGACCGTATTGACCGGCTGGCCAGAGATATCGCGGCCACCCAGCCCAAGGATTTGCTGGTTGTTGCGATCCTCAAGGGTTCCTTCGTATTCGCCGCTGATCTGCTACGGGCCATGCACCGCAACGGCATGACCCCGGAGGTTGAGTTTATCGAACTCTCCAGCTATCGCGAAGCGACCGTGTCGAGCGGACAGGTGCGCGTGGTCAAGGACATCGAATCAAATGTGTTCGGCCGCAGCGTGATGGTGATTGACGATATTCTGGAATCGGGTCGCACGCTGGCCTTCGCCAAAGACCTGCTCGTGGCGCGCGGTGCGGCACATGTTGCCATCTGCGTCATGCTGGAAAAGCCGAAGAAGCGCGCCGTGCAGATCGACGCGGATTATGTCGGCTTCATTACGCCAGATTATTTTCTGGTTGGTTATGGCATGGATGTCGCCCATCGCTTCCGGCAATTGCCGTTTATCGGCAAAGTCGACGACTAGAGCCCGCACCGCCAAAGCGCCTTACGCCTTCGGCAATACCAGCAGCCCGGCTTCGCCCTGCGCCGAGCCCCAGAGCAGGCGGCTGCCGCTGGTTTCCCAGGCCAGCGCGGTGATGGCGCCGTCAGCATCACCGCTTCGCCGCGCCCGCACCAGCAATTCGGCGGCGTCGGTCAGACGACACATCATGATCCAGCCGTCCTCGTAACCGATCGCCACAACCAGCGCCTTGGGATGAAACGCGACACAGGTGACTTTGGCCGGACGCACGCCACATTCGCGCGGGGCTTTGCCCATCGGGCCATCGCGGCCCTGGAAGGGCCAGACAACGCAGGCCTCGGCCCCGGAAGTCGCCAGCCATTGGCCGTCGCCAGACCATGACAAGGAACGGGTCTTGGCCGGATAGCCCGACATGCGCATGTCTTTGCGATCATCCAGACGCCAGCCATGCAACGCGTTTTCCTGCATGGAGGTCACGGCAAAGCGGCCATCCGGCGAGACTGTGACATCGAGATGTGCGCCTTTCCATGCAAGGATATCAGGCGGCGCAGCGGCGTTGGGAAACCACAGGGCGACGCCATTATATTGCGAGGCGGCCACCCGGTAGCCCTTGGGCATGAAGGCGACGCCGCGCGCCACCGAGGCAAGCTGCACGCTTTTGACCGCGCCTTTAGGGTCGCGGGTGCGCAGATTTCGCCCGCAAGCCCAGACCAGCGCCCCATCAGCGCGGGCGGCAAGCGCGTCAATCCATGTGCCTTTTTCGTCGGCCAGCACCTTTGTTGTGGCATCAACCGCCGTGACCACGATGCGGCCATCATCACCGCCGGTCACCAGTTTGTCGGCCATGGGTGCAAAGCAGAGGAGGCCGCTTTCGGGGTGAGCGGCGACCGCCTGACACTCATTTTCGCCAAACAGCAGCACGCGGCCATTGCCCAGCGCCAGGGTCGGCACGCCGCCAAGAAAGGCCGCGCCGACGATGTGCTCGCCCGCGTCGGGGCCCAGATCAAGCGGCGATACAAAATCGGTGAGAGAATTATTCAGCGCCATGATTGAAAATGCTTCCTGATCACGCTTGGCAAATCACACTTGGCAGACCCGGCTTTCAGCCGCTTTTGCCAGGCGAAGCCTCGTCCATTACCTCCTTGATCATGGCGGCGACGCCGTCAAGCAGGGTCTTATGGGCGAGTTCGCGATCGTCAATTAAACCAGCCGCCTCAAGGCTGGCTACACCATGCGCCAGAGCCCAGATTTTCAAAGCCAGTTTTTCGGGATCGTTCATCGGATGGCCGCTTGCGGCCATCATCGCAGCCACGCCTTCGATCAGCATGGCGTGGGTATCCTGCCCGATCTCGCCCGAGGGACGCGCCGAAAACATGGCCCTGTACAGGCCCGGTTCGCGGCGCGCAAAATCAAGATAGGCCTGACCCATGATGATAAAGGCATCGAGGGGGCCTGGTGCGCTGCGGGCTGCAGCCGCAAGCGTCGCGCTGAAGCGGCTGAAACCCTGACGGGCCAACTCGTCAACCAAGGCCTGCCGATCCTGAAAATGCCGATAGGGCGCAGCCCCGGTGACACCGACGCGTTTGGCGGCTTCGGCGAGGGTGAGGCCGTCAAGCCCGCGCTCGGCTACCAGCAGGCTTGCCGCATCGACCAGGGCCTGGCGCAGATTGCCGTGATGATAGGGGCGCGTGGCCGATGATCCGAAAGGGTTGCGCATGGCCTAAACCCAAAGCACAGATGCGCCTTCAGGACAATTGCCCCTAAAACAATTGCCCCTGTGGTTTGTTGTCTTGCGTCGCCGGTGCGGCCCGTACGGGCACTGCGGCGGGGCGCTCGACCCGGGCCGCGATGCTGCCCTGCGCGACCTCGATGGCCAGCAGGGTTCCGGGCGGAGCCATGGCCGCCGCGTTGACCAGTTTGCCATCAGCACGGCGCACCAAGGCAAAGCCCCTGTTCAGCACCTGATGGTGATCAAGCGAGCGCATCAATGCGGCCAGGCCGGCGAGCTGCTGGCGGCGTGCGGTGTGGTGTTCGTGCCAGGCGCGCCGCAACTGGGCCGACCGCTGCTGCAAATTGCGCCGGGCGGCAACCTGGCGCTCGCGCTGCAATCCGAGGCGCGCGGCCAGCGCTTTTTGCAAAGCCTGCCCCGCGACCTTGAGCTGTTCGTGCTGCCGCCTCTGATGCTCGCGCAGCGCCCGCAAGGCCCGCGTGCCCGCAGCAGCCGTGCGTTCTTTTGCCAGAGCCAGGCGCACATGCGGCGATTGCGTCGCCAGTCTTGGACTGAAGCGCCCGAGCGCGAGGCGTTTGGCGGCGATGGCCTGACCCAACCCTGCCCGCAGCCGCTCTCCTGCACGATCGAGACGCTGGCGCCGCTCGGCCATCAGCCGGTCGACATCCGGCAATGCGCGCTCCAGCGCCCGCAAGGCGGTTCGCGCCTGCTGGCGAAGCCGCACCACGCCATTCAAGCGGCGTTGATCCAGGCCGCGCAGCAGCGCCATTTGATCCAGCCGCACCGGCACGGCCCGTTCCGCAGCGGCTGAGGGGGTCGGCGCGCGCAAATCAGCGGCAAAATCGATCAAAGTGGTATCAGTCTCATGGCCGACTGCCGAAATCAGCGGTATTTGGCTTTGCGCTGCGGCGCGCACCACAATCTCCTCGCTGAAACCCAACAGGTCCTCGAGCGAGCCCCCGCCGCGTGCCACAATGATCAGGTCAGGCCGGGGCACCAGCCCACCGGGCGGCAGCGCATTGAATCCATGAATGGCGGCGGCGACTTCCGCAGCGCAGGTCTCGCCCTGCACCCGCACCGGCCAGACCAGCACATGACGGGCAAAGCGCTCGCCAAGCCGGTGGATGATGTCGCGAATCACGGCACCGGTCGGTGATGTCACGACACCGATGACGCCTGGCAAAAAGGGCAGCGGCCTTTTGCGGGCCACATCAAACAGGCCCTCGGCGGCAAGGCGGCGGCGGCGCTCCTCCAACAGCAGCATGAGCGCGCCTTCGCCCTGCGGTTCCAGCGCCTCAATGACGATCTGATAGGATGATTTTCCAGCATAGGTGGTGATCTTGCCGGTCGCGACGACCTGCATGCCCTCCTGCGGCTTGAATTTCAGTTTGGCAAAGACACCCTTCCAGATGACGGCATCAATTTTTGCACCTTCATCCTTCAGGGCAAAATAGGCATGGCCGGATGAATGGGGGCCGCGATAGCCGCTGATCTCGCCGCGCACGCGCACATGGCCAAAGCGCTCCTCAACCGTGCGCTTCAGCGCGCCGGAAAGGTCGCTGACGCTGAGTTCCTCAACATTGGCGTGTGTCTCGTTCACAGGGCTCACATCAATCCGCGCCGGGTCGGCAATTGCGAGGGCGTGAGGCGCATCGCGTCGAGGCGTGCCAGTGCGGGCTCCGCGCGACGCCCGCCTTGATGGTGTGCCAGCGTTTCCAACGGCAAGGGCCCCAGAAAAATACGGCGGATAGGGACGGCAACGTAGGCCATGGCGACCGGGGCCTCGGCCCAAAGCGCAGGATCATCGGCGATCACTACCTGCATCGCCTGCCCTGAGGGGGTGATCAGGCAAAGCCCGTATTCGCCTCCAAACGCGCCAATCACCATCGTCCAGGCCCCACCCACACCGATTTTCTCAACTGCGCAGCCATGGATTGCCGCGGTGCGGGCCAGATCCTCGGCCAGATTGCCGCTGCGCACCTGCGGGCTGGCGCTCCAGAAATTGCGGCGCAACCGCCGCGCGTGGCTGGTGCGCATGAAGGCTGGGCCAAACAGGCGGTGGCCCAGCGCCAGCGCCAGCTTGATCAGGAAGCGTTGCGGACCCCGCTGCGCCAGATCGGGGTGCAGGGTCAGGCGCCCGAGATGAGCCGATCGAAACCACGCTTGCTGGCGCGGTGCGAACAGGCTTTCAAAAGCGATGTTGCCGGGCTGGCCGCGCCCGCCATTCTGATCGGGATCGACAATAAAGCGCCGCGCCAGCGGAAAATAGGCCGCCACCGACAGGTTGGCGACTTGCCTCCAATAGGCGCTGGCGTCGCTGAGGCGCAGGTTCACCACGCCATGATCGACCCTACTGGCATGCGCATATGCCCCAGCATGTCCGCCCCAGAGCGGCGCAGGATTGCTATGGATGTGGAAAATCTGTTCGCCCGCCATCCCGGCCCAACGTTCGCAAAAGGTGCCAACCTCGCCCTGATAGTCTGCCGCAAGGCCAAGATAGGTCAACGGTGCCGCCAGCGGGGTTTCGCGATCAAGAAACGTGAGGGCCGAGCGCACCTGTTGGGATTGCATCGACCAGTTTTTCAGGAACGTGTCGTCAATGGCAGCTTCGCTGAGCCGTGCGCAGCCGACGCAATAGGCCCCGCTGCCGAAAGGGGCTGGGGCGTCAGCGCCGCCAAAAAGGCGCGGCCACAAGGGCGGCTGATCGAGGTTTGCGGTGAGGATGTCACAACCACAGGCCGGGCACCTGGCGGGCCTTTCGACGCGGCCCCTCCCC
>DAICZI010000150.1:0-5166 GCA_027311205.1 Beijerinckiaceae bacterium
GATGCTGGCGATCAGCGTGCTGCATGCGCTCAGCGATGCCGTGGCAAGCGTGGCCGATTACCGTATTTGCCCGCGTCTTGACGCCCCCGCAACGCCGGAGCGGGTGCTGGCCGCAGTCGCGCGGCTGAAAGCCAGCGCTACTCTGCTGCCAGAGCGGCCACATCCGCCCCGATGAAACCGCCTGACTGGCGCGCCCAGAGGCTGGCATAGAGGCCGCCCCTCGCCAACAGCGCGGCGTGGGTGCCTTGTTCAACGATTTTGCCGCGATCCATGACTACAAGCGGATCCATCCGGGCGATGGTGGACAGCCGGTGGGCGATGGCGATGGTGGTCTTGTGGGCCATCAGGTGCTCCAACTGCGATTGAATGACGGCTTCGACCTCGCTATCGAGCGCGCTGGTGGCCTCGTCCAGCACCAGAATCGGTGCGTTCTTCAGGATGACTCTGGCGAGCGCAATCCGCTGGCGCTGCCCGCCCGAGAGCTTGACCCCGCGCTCGCCGACCTTGGCCTCATAGCCGCGACGGCCTTCGTGATCGACCAGCCCCTGAATGAAATCATGCGCCTGGGCATCGCGTGCGGCCTGCTCGACCTCGGCGTCGCTGGCATCATGGCGGCCATAGCGAATGTTGTCAGCAATCGAACGGTGCAGCAAGGACGTATCCTGCGTCACCATGCCAATGGCCTGGCGCAGGCTCTCCTGCGTGACGCTGCTAATATCCTGACCATCAATCAGGATGGCTCCAGCATCGACATCGTAAAAGCGCAGCAGCAGGTTGACCAGGGTCGATTTGCCCGCTCCCGAGCGACCGACCAGCCCGACCTTCTCACCCGGCGCCAGGCGCAGGGTGAAGCCGTCAATCACCGTCTGGTTGTCATGGTAGCCAAAGCCCATGGCCTCGAAGCTGATTTCACCCCGCTTGACCACCAGGGCCGGTGCGCCGTTGGCATCAATCAATTGGTGGGGCACGGCGATCGACAGCTTGGCTTCCTGCACATGGCCGACATTTTCGAAAATGCTGGCCACTTCCCAGGCGACCCAACCCGCCATGGTGGTAATGCGCCAGACCAGCGGCAAGGCAACCGCTATGGCGGCAGCGGCCAGCGCACCCTGCACCCAAAGCGTGATGGCCAGCGTGGCGGTCGCGGCCAGCAGGGCCATGTTCATCAGGTTGAGCGCGACCACAAAAATTGTGTCGAGCCGCATCTCGGCCTGCAGGGCCCGCAAATTGGTATCAAAAGCCGAGCGGATATAGCTGTCCTCGTCCGAACTGCGGGCGAACAGCTTTACGGTGAGGATGTTGGTATAGGCATCGACGACGCGGCCATTCGACAGCGAACGGGCCAGCGAGCTGGTTTTGGAGCGGTCGCGCATTTTCGGCACGATGAAGCGCAGCAGCACGCCATAAGCTACAAACCACCCAAGCACCGGCAGAATCAGCCGCCAGTCGAACGTGCCAAGCCAGAAAAGCGTGCTGATCGCGTAAATCAGCAGATACCAGACCGCACGGATGGAGGAGAGCACGGTTTCGCGCAGCGGGCCGGCTACCCCCATGACCCGCGAAGAAATGCGCCCGGCAAAATCATTCTGGAAAAAGGGCAGGCTCTGGCGCACGACATGCCAATGCGCCTGCCAGCGCACCAGCAACGTCGTGCCAGGCGTGATCGCGACATGGCGAATGAGGCTGTCGAGCAGATTGATAGCCGGCATCACCAGCACAATCAGCGCGCCAAGGGCGAGCAGGCTGGGCAGTGCGGCATGCAGCGCGGCGGCGCGGTCGCTGGCCCCCACCAAGGTCACGACACGACCGATGAACACCGGGATCAATGTATCAAGCCCGGCGATCAGCGCACCCGTCACCAAAAGCGCGCCATAGAGCCAGCGGGTCTGGCCAGCATAAAACCAGTAGAATTTTCCCAGATCCTGCGGCGGCGTGACGCTGCGTCCATCCTCCAGCGGCGGATTGGTGATCTTTATGAGATTTTCAAAGAAACGAAACATCAATGAGCCTTGCAACGCACGCCATCTGCGGATGCGCTGTCCTCTTATCTAACCATGCTTTGGCAAATTGCCATGGCGACAAGGAGGCGCGCTCCTCATCCCTCGGGCTGCGGCAGGATCTTGCCGAGTTGCCGCGCGAGCTTGCGGGCGCTGTCTTCATCCAGATGCGCGCCCATTTCCTGCATGATGACGCGGGCATAGACGACATACATGGCCTGTTGGCGCTTCAACCCGCTGGCGGTGAGCACGATCCAGTGGCCGCGATGGTCATCGTCGCAAGGCACGCGCGCCACCAGACCTTCAGCTACCATCCGGTCAATCAGCCTTGAGAGATTATATTGCGCCATGTGCAGAACGCCGACAATCTCGACCGCGCGCAGGCGGTGTTCGGGTGCATGCACCAGTTCAATCAGCACGTCATGCCAGGTCAACGGCGGCAGGCTCGCCCCTTTCAGCGCTGATTCAATGGCACCGTTCACTTTTTGATGCACGCGCATCAACCTTGTCCAGGCGCGCAAAAGCTGGTGGGGAAGCTCGTCCTCGTTCATGGGAACAAAGGCTAACCTGTCTGAAACATCTTGCCTAGAGGCAATTCGGCAAGCAGCACTATTTGCAAATGCCGCAGCGCTGGTTTAGGCGGGCACAACTTCAAAACAGCATGACGGCAGGCAGGGCATGACGGATTTTCAACCCTTGGTATTTTCCGGCGTGCAGCCGACCGGCAATCTGCACCTTGGCAATTATCTTGGCGCGCTGAAGCGATTCGTGGAAATGCAGGCAACGCACCGCTGCATTTATTGCGTGGTTGACCTGCACGCCATCACCAACGCCTTGCCGGGAAGCCCGGAGGCGCTGCGCGCAGCCACGCGCGAAGTGGCTGCCGCCTTCATCGCCTGCGGCATTGATCCCAAGGCCCATATTGTCTTCAACCAGAGTCAGGTCAGCGGCCATGCCGAACTTGCCTGGGTGTTCAACTGCGTCGCGCGCATGGGCTGGCTCTCGCGCATGACGCAGTTCAAAGACAAGGCCGGCAAAGACCGCGAAAACGCCTCGGTGGGGCTGTTTGACTATCCGGCCCTGATGGCCGCCGACATTCTGGTTTACCGCGCCACCCATGTCCCGGTTGGTGATGACCAAAAGCAGCATCTGGAACTCGCCCGCGACATCGCCCAGAAATTCAACCTCGATTTTGCCAAAGCCATCGCCGCCAATGGCCATGGCGAGGCGTATTTTCCGCTACCCGAGCCGCTGATTCAGGGCCCGGCAACCCGCGTCATGAGTCAGCGCGAGGGCACGAAGAAAATGTAGAAATCCGATGCCTCCGACAATTCACGCATCAATCTGAGCGACAGCACCGATCAGATCGCCCAAAAAGTGCGGCGCGCCCGCACGGACGCCGCGAACCTGCCGACAGAAATCGCCGGGCTGGCCAGTCGGCCGGAAGCCGACAATCTGGTGGGGATTTATGCTGCGCTCGCCGACATGACCAAGCCGGATGTGCTGCGCCAGTTCGGCAATGGCCAGTTTTCGACCTTCAAGGCGGCGCTGGCCGATCTGGCCATCGCCAAATTGGGGCCGATTGCCGAAGAGATGCGCCGCCTCAACGCCGATCCCGGCTATATGGACGTGGTGTTGCGCGATGGGGCGGCGCGGGCGCGGGCGCTCGCTACCCCCACCATTGATCAGGTGAAAGATATTGTCGGCTTCTTGCGCTGAGGCGTGTGGTGATTTGCGTTGATAGATTTGCGTGGGCGCAGTTGCCGATGGCCGCGGGAATGATTATGTAAGCGAGGTCCTATCCCCGGCCTCGGCCTTGATCCGAGCGCACAGGAGCCGCTGCGATGTTTATTCAGACTGAACCCACTCCTAATCCTGCCACGCTGAAGTTTTTGCCCGGCCGCACGGTGCTGGATCACGGGACGCTTGATATGCAATCGCCCGAGAGCGCGAGCGTCTCGCCGCTGGCCCAGGCGCTGTTCGGCGTGGAGGGCGTCAGCGCAGTGTTTTATGGGCAGGACTTTATCGCCGTTTCCAAGGCTTCGGGCGAATGGGCGCATCTGAAGCCCGCCGTCCTTGGTGCCATCATGGAGCATTATGTCTCCGGCGCGCCCTTGCTGAATCATGCCGGCGCCCCGGTTGATACAGCCGAAATATTCTTCAAGCCGGAAGATGCTGAAACGGTTGAAGCCATCAAGGAATTGCTCGAGACCCGCGTCCGCCCGGCCGTGGCCGGCGATGGCGGCGATATCACCTTCAGGGGTTATCGGGATGGCACGGTCTATCTGGCCATGAAGGGTGCCTGCTCAGGTTGCCCGTCGTCCACCGCCACACTGAAACACGGCATTCAAAATTTGTTCAAGCACTTCCTGCCGCAAGTGCAGGCGGTTGAGCAAATCTGAACTATCTCCACCTTTCACGATTATCCCAAATGAAAAGGTTTTCATGACCAAGCTTGCTGACTCGACGCTTGACCAATTGTTCCGCACCGCCCGCACCCACAATGCGTGGCTGGCCAAGGACGTCCCCGACGCACTGCTGCATGAACTGGCGGATTTGCTGAAAATGGGGCCAACCAGCGCCAATTGCTCGCCCGCCCGCATTGTTTTCGTGAAATCCGGAGAGGCCAAGGCAAAATTGGCAGCGCTGGTCTCGGAAGGCAACCGCGCCAAGACCATGGCGGCTCCCGTCTGCGCCATCATCGGTTACGACACCGAATTTTACGAGCATCTGCCCAAACTGTTTCCCCATGCCGATGCGCGCGCTTGGTTCGTTGGCAAACCGGCCTTCATTGAAACGTCGGCCTTCCGCAATTCCGCGCTGCAAGGCGCTTACCTCATCCTTGCCGCCCGAGCGTTGGGACTTGATACCGGCCCGATGTCGGGATTTGACAATGCTGCCGTTGACGCTGCGTTTTTCCCCGGCGGCAAGATCAAATCGAATTTCATCTGCAACCTCGGCTATGGCGACCCCAAGGGCCTGTTCCCGCGCAGCCCGCGCTTTGCCTTTGAGGAATTCTGTCAGATCGTGTGATTGCCAACCCGGACAAACTTGCTCTCGCGAGAAGTGCAAGGTAGCCTGTTGCCCATTCCTCATTCACGAGGAGCTATCTGCTTATTCGAGATGGCGGGAGCATATTGATGGCCATCCCGGATTACCAGACACTGAT
>DAICZI010000150.1:5202-5463 GCA_027311205.1 Beijerinckiaceae bacterium
GCCGCTGCTCAAAGCGTCGGCAACGGGAGAAAGGCAGATTGGCGCGGTTGTAGCCGAATTGGCCGACAAATTTAATTTGACGGACGATGAACGGCGAGCTTTGATTCCTTCGGGAGGACAATCCACGTTCGCCAATCGTGTCCATTGGGCACTTACCTATCTCGCCAAGGCTGTCTTGCTAGAGCGAACAGGTCGTGGTCGCCTCCAAATCACTGCAATCGGATCAGATATTCTCGCCAATCCGCCTGACCGGATCGACAA
>DAICZI010000151.1 GCA_027311205.1 Beijerinckiaceae bacterium
GGCTTTGTTGCCGAGGTCGTCAGGGCCAGCGGCGCCGGGCAAAACGGCACAGCGGTCTTGCGCGATTGAACCACGACAAAAAACCGGTCGCCATCATGCGTCGTTGGGCCTGAACAGCGGCAGATACACGTTGAAAGTCGCGCCTCGACCCAACTTGCTGTCAATGTCCAACCGCCCACGGTGGCGTGCGACAATGTGTTTGACAATGGCGAGGCCCAGCCCGGTGCCGCCTTTCGAGCGGCTTTCCCCGGCATCGACACGGTAAAACCGCTCTGTCAGGCGCGGCAGGTGATCGGGCGCAATGCCTGGCCCCTTGTCGCGCACGCTGAACAAGGCTGAATGGTTTATGTGCGTGACGCCAATGGTAACATCGCCCGCCGCGCCACCGTATTTGATGGCATTTTCGATGAGATTCTCGGCGACACGGGCCAGTTCATCGCGGTCGCCCCGCACCAGAACACCATCGGCCAGATCCAGCTTCAGCGTCACTCCCTGCTGATTTGCCATGCTCGACAATGTATCGGCGATATAGGCGACCACATCACCAAGATCGACCTGATCAGCAGGCTGCAAATGCAGCGTCTGCTCAATGCGCGACAGCGACAGCAAGTCATCCACCAGCCGCGCCATGCGTCGGGCCTGCTCGTGCATCAGCCCCAGAAAGCGTTCGCGGGCCACGCTGTCTTCGCGCGCTGCGCCCTGCAAAGTCTCGATAAAGCCGATCAGGGACGCCAGCGGCGTGCGCAGTTCATGGCTGGCGTTGGCGACAAAATCGACCCGCATCCGCTCGACCCGGCGCAATTCGGTGAGGTCGCGGAAGGCCAGCACCAGCATCGCCGAGCCTTCAATGTCGTTGACCGGCGCAACATGCACGTCAAACACTCGCTCCAGCGGCACGCGCTCATGCCACAACACGTGATGGTTTGAACCATCGCGGCGCGAGACCACCATGGCATCAAGCACATCGGGCGCGCGCAGGCTCAAGGCCAAAGGCAGGCCGGGGCGCAGTCCCGGAAACAGCACCAGCGCTGCCGCATTGGCAACGATGACACGGTCTCCCAGACCCACCAAAACGGTAGGAAATGGCAGGCTGGCGACGAGGGCTGCTGTGGCGGGGAGCGCCTGATTCATGGCCGAGCCCTGATGGCAGTGGCTATCTGGCTCACAATCGTCTCAAGCGTCATCGCTATCCCCGCTTTGTGTCATGGCTTCGCGCAGCGAGCGCCAGCGCACTACACCCTCATGCGCGCCCAGCAAAGCCAAAGCCAGCACAAACGGCAGAAAATAATAGATCACCCGAAACATCAGCAACGAGGCGAGCACAGCGGCAACGGAGGGCACCGTCACCACATGCAGCATGGTCAGTTCAAACACCCCAATGCCGCCCGGCGCATTGCTCGCAATGCCGAGCAGGCTGGCAAACACATAAAGCGCCACAAACAGGATGTAATTGACCTGATGACCTGTCGGCAGCAGAAAATACAAGGCCGCCGCCGCGCCGCAAAGATCAATCAGGCCCAGCGCGATCTGCCAGCAGGTCAGATAAAATCCCGGCAACTCAAGCCGCAAGCCCTTGATTCGCATCCGTCGGCGACGCACCGAAACAAAGGCGAGATAGCCGATGATGCCAGCCAGAACACCAAGGCCCAGCGCAAAATTGAGCGTAATCGTCAGATGGTCGATGCTCGCAAGGGCAGCGGGTTGGACGCTGAGGGCAAGGCCAATCACCAGCGCCATGCCGAGCCAGAAAGTGATGGAGGCGATCAGCGTCAGGCTGGCAACTTTGCCTGGCGTCAGGCCCACCCGGCTATAGACCCAATAGCGCACGGTTCCGCCGGTAATCAGCGGAAATCCCATAACAAACGAAATGGCATAGGCCGCAAATGACCCAAGCGCGATGGTTCGATACGGCACCTTCAGGCGCAATTGCCGCATGGCAACAGCATCATAGCCGGGCAGCGCGATATAGGAAATTGCCGTACAGCCGAGCGCCAGCGCGATCTGCCGCCGGGACGTGTTGGCAAGGGCGCTTTGAATATGTGCCAAATCAAGCGACGAAATTGTGCGCCCCAGGAAAAACAGCGCCAAGGCGATAATCAGCATGCTGACGCCGAAGCCCAGCCTGTGCCAGAGCTGGCGATCCTGGATGCGTTTGCGGCGCAGCGCAGGCATGAGCGGCTCGGATGGTTCGGTGCCGTGAGCGCGTGACAATCAAGACCTCGTCGTTATATGAGCCGCCTTATGCTTATCCCTGCCGCAGTGTGATGTCTTGAAGACACTTGCACAGTTTTTCGCCAGAGTTTAAGGCTGAACTCAAGGCGTAAGGGGACATAATTGCCATGAGCCAACTGGCCGACGCGTCACGCGTCTGGTTTCGGATGATGCGCCTAAGCACGCGCATCCGCAACGCCATGGCAGCAAGGCTGCGCGGGCTTGATCTTTCATTGCCGCAATGCGACGTCCTGACCACTTTGACCGAACAGGAAGGCATTTCCCAGCAGGAACTTGCCAAGCGGCTATATGTGACCAAGGGTAACATTTCGGGCCTGATTGACCGGTTGACGGAAGCAGGCTTCGTCGAGCGCCGCACCATTGATGGCGACAAGCGCTCGCACGCCCTCTATCTCACCCGTGCGGGCCATGCAATGGCGCAACAGGGCATCGCCGCACAGATGGCCTATGTCGAGGAGACGTTCGGGCGGCTGGAACCTATGCAACTGCATGCGTTCGATGAACTGCTGAAAGCCACCCGTGGGTTTGTGCGCACTGTCGCCGCCCGCGACAATTCCGAACACCCATGATCGGGCTGCTTGCGGCCGACGGCACGGCACAACTGGCCGCGTTGCGTGCCCGCACGATCAGCGCTCACGAATTATTTGCCGCGACACTGGCACGCCTTGATGCGCTCAACCCGTCGCTCAACGCGCTGATCGAGGTTGATCGCGAGGCAGGCTTTCGGGCCGCTGCCGCCAGCGACGCACGCTTTGCTGCCGGGACTGCCGGGTTGCTGGAAGGCCTGCCTGTCTCCATCAAGGACTGTTTTGACGTTGCGGGCTTTGGCAACCGCGCCGGGGCTGGTGCCTACGCCGATCATCGCCCGAGCGAGGATGCCATTGCGGTCGCCCGCTTACGGGCCGCCGGTGCGGTGATTTTCGGCAAGAGCAACGTTCCGGCTTTTGCCGGTGACTTCCAGACCTATAATCGCCTGTTTGGCACCACCAATGCGCCTTTTGATCTGGCCCGCTCGCCGGGCGGCTCGTCAGGCGGCGCGGCCTGCGCCATTGCCAGCGCCATGAGCACACTGGAGCTTGGCTCGGATATTGGCGGCTCAATCCGCTGGCCCGCCCATTGCTGTGGCATTTACGGGCTGAAGCCGACATGGGATCTGGTGCCAACGTTCGGCCATGTGCCGCCCGCCCCCGGCATGCGGCTGCGCCAGTCGGCCGATATGGTGGTCGCAGGCCCCCTGGCGCGCTCGGCCCGCGATCTGGCGCTGGCCCTGAAACTCGTCGCTGGCCCGCTGAACGCGGCAGGCCCGGCGTTTCTGAGTCCGCCACGTTGCAGCAGCCCCAAAGGCTTGCGGATCGCCGTCTGGCCCGATGACGCCTTTTCCCCCGTCGAGGCGACCGTGCGCGATGGCGTAGTGCTGGCCGCCAGGGCGCTGGCCCAGGCTGGGGCAGATGTGGACGATCACGCCCGGCCTGCCCTTGATTTTGCCGGGCTTTATGAGGCCTATGCCCTGCTGCTTCATGCCATCACCGCCTCCGGCCTGCCGGAAGCCGCACGCAACCGGTTGATCGCCATGGCGGATAATTTTGGCCCCGGGGAGCGTTCGCACGCCGCCCTGCAAGCGCGCGGTGCGCGGCTCAACGCGGCGGATTACGCGCTGGTGCAAAGCCGTCGGAAGGCCGCCAAAGCTGCCTTTGCGGCATTTTTCGAAAACTGGGATGCGTTGCTGTTGCCGCCAGCCCCCTGCACTGCTATTCCGCATGACCATTCACCCGACATGATGGCGCGCACGATTTCGGTGAATGGTTCGGTGCGGCCCTATTTTGATATCACCCATTGGGCGTCTTTTGCCACCTTTTGCGGCCTGCCTGCTTGCAGCGCGCCTGTGACCATGACGCCCGAGGGACGACCCAGCGGCGTCCAGATCATCTGCGCCGCAGGTCAGGATCGCCAGGCCCTGGTCATCGCCGCCATGCTCGGCGAGATGCTCCCCAGCGCGCAGGCCCCGGCCAGCTTGCCGTAGGGTTCTTCACCGTCGGTTCATGCTTGCTTAAGTATCGCACGTCATGGTGCAGGCGGGTGGCAAAGTATGCCAGCCTGCGTAGCGGAGTAGTGTCTCATGCGTGCCTTCCCCCAATTCAATCCGGGCGCCCTAGCCCCCGAGCCTGCACTTATGGTCGGCCCCTCAAGGCAAGTCGGCCGCCAAATACCGCCAGAGCTCGCCCATTGTCTTGGTCTTGCTGCCGTCGCCAAAGCGCTTGGCATTGACCATGAACTCGAATTGCCGGCCTTTGTGACTTGCGAAATTGATGAGCCTCTGGCAATGCAACCTCCAGTCGCACAAGCCTGCATGAACGGCTAAAAACGCTCGGCCCGGCTTTGCGCATGCCACCCACCGCCGGAATACCGTGCCAATGGCTTTGATCAACCGCCGCCGTTTCATCCAGCTTGCCGCTGCCACAGGCCTCACCGGCTTTGTGCTGGCCGGTGACGCCTTTGCGGTTGAACCAGCCTTTATGCTGGATGTGACCCGCTATAAACTGGCTATCAAAGGCTGGCCGAAGGGCTTGCGGCTGAAAATCGCCGCCATCGCCGATATTCATGCGTGCGATCCCCTGATGTCGGAGGCGCGGATCCGCGCCATTGCCACGCTCGCTAACAGCCTCCAGCCTGACCTCATCGTGCTGCTGGGCGATTTCAATGCCGGGCATGATTTCGTCACGGGTGCGGTTTACCCCGAGCAATGGGCGCGCGCCCTCTCCGCCTTGCAAGCCCCGCTGGGAGCCTGGGGCGTGCTTGGCAATCATGATTGGTGGCACGGCCCGCTGCTCAACATGCCCTCCGACGGCGGCGCGGGTGTGCGTCGCGGCATGCATCTGGCAGGCATTGAGGTGATGGAAAACCGGGCGGTGCGGCTCGTGCATCAAGGCCAGCCATTCTGGCTGCTCGGCCTTGCCGACCAGATGGCGCATTTGATCCGCCCCGGCTTGACGAAGGGTGCCGACGATCTGCCAGGGACTTTGGCGCAGGTGAAGGATGATGCACCGGCCATCCTGCTGGCGCATGAACCCGATATCTTTCGCCGCGTGCCGCAACGCATTGCATTGACGCTCTGCGGCCATACCCACGGCGGTCAGGTCAACCTGCCATTTTTGCACCGTCGCTGGTGGAGAGACGGCTTCACCGGCTATGATTCGATTTACGGCCCCACCGAGATTGACGGTCG
>DAICZI010000152.1 GCA_027311205.1 Beijerinckiaceae bacterium
GTTTTGGGCATGTGAAGGGGCAACCCGATGGATGGGTGAGTATGGATCAGATCATGATGACAGGCAAAAGCAAAGTGTGGACTTTGGCCGCGCCGCGACGCTGGATTCTGGCTGGCATGGCTGTGCTTGCCGGATCGCTCGGACAAGCTTCGGCGACCACCATCAGCGATGCCCAGTTCCAGCGCTTTGTGCAGGGGCTCTGGCCGCTGGCGCATGCACGCGGTGTCTCACGCCAAACCTATCAGGCGGCTTTTGCCGGGCTGACGCCGGATCAAACGGTGCTCGACAATCTGCACCATCAGGCGGAATTTCATAAGACCAAGGCGCAGTACCTCGGTTCGGCCGTTTCCGACAAACGGGTGAAGAAGGGGCGGCTGCAGGCCCAGGCATGGCTGACCACGCTCAGCAAGGTCACCAAAACTTTCGGCGTTGATTCGACCATCATCATGGGCGTCTGGGGCATGGAATCGAATTATGGCGGCTTTGCCGGCAATAAATCGGTGGTGCGCTCGCTGGCGACGCTGGCCAGCGTGCATTATCGCGGCAACTATTTCCGCAATGAACTGCTCTATGCCCTGAAAATCCTGCAACATGGCGACATCACGCCGGACAAGATGACCGGTTCCTGGGCGGGCGCGATGGGGCAGACGCAGTTCATGCCCTCAAGCTTTGCCAGCTATGCGGTGGATTTCGAGCATAATGGACGCCGCGACATCTGGACGAGCATCCCCGACGCGCTGGCCTCGACCGCAAATTTCCTGCATCGCCATGGCTGGATCGCCGGGGAACGCTGGGGCTATGAAATTCTGTTGCCGCGCGGTTATAATCTGGCGAACCGTCATCTTGGGCAATATCTGAGTTTTGGCTTTTGGGCGAAGCAGGGTCTGCGGCGGGCCGACGGCCATCCGCTGCCGCATTTTGGCAAGGCCTCGCTGGTGATGCCGGTGGGTCTCGCCGGGCCGAAGTTTCTGGTCACCCATAATTTCAAGGTGATTCGCTCCTATAATAACTCGTTGTCCTACGCGCTGGGCGTGGCCTTGCTTGGGGACCGCATTGCCGGTGAGCCGCCGCTGGTGACGCCATGGCCGGGCCAGGACACCCATGGTGCGTTGGCGCAGGGTAATCGCTGAGGCGTAGTGCTCGCGGCTTCAGTCAGCCGAAGGCAGGCGCCGCATCGTGAATTCGATGCGACCGTCGGGAAGTTCGCGCCATGCCTCGACTTCGCTCATATAGGCAGCTTTGGGGAAGCGTTCGAGCCATGTGCGGGCCTCGGCGCGCGCCTCCTCGCGCGGCAAAATGAAGGTCTCGCGCCGCCACAGTGACCCTGTGGTGGAGTGACGGGCGCGTTGACCGAGCGCCTTGGCGACGTCAGCAGGTGTGGTCTTTTGACTGCGCACGACTCCACTCCGCACAGAAAGCATGATCCTGCCATATGTGCGCTGCTGAAGCGAATCACGGGGATGGCGGGTTCGCGCGGTTGATGGCCTGCTCCAGAAGGCTGGCGATGGCGGCGGGCTCCCTGGGAAATCCGGCCCTGATCCACGCCGCCTGAAAGCCTTTCAGCACCTGCCCGACTGCGGGGCCGCGCAAGCGTGATCTGCTGATGACATCGGCTCCTGAAACGGGCAGCACAGGGACCGTTGTTTGCAGCAAAAACTGCCGGGCCGCTGGTTGTGGGGTCTGATGAGCCTCAGCTTCCCATAAGGTGAGGCCGTCAAGGGCGCCGTTTTGCCCAAACTCGAACATCAGGCGGCGCAACTCATCGTGCGTGGCCGCAGGGTGGCAAGACTTCAGCCGCACCAGGGCTCTTGCCGCCCGAGCCAGCCGTTCCGCCTCGCGGTTGGAGAGGCGCAGGCGCTCATGCAGGCGGGCCGCGTCTTCGGGCACCATGACAAAGGCCGCGCCAAGGCTCAGCAGCGCATCGGACCATGGAGCCTGCGCCAGCATGGACGCCAGCCGTCGCGGCTGCTCGATGCCGCCCACCAGCAACTGGCCCAGCCCCATGTCAGCCATGACCTCCAGCGTTGCAGCAACGTCCGGCGCTTGCATCAGGCGCAGCAATTCGGCCCGCACCCGCTCATGGGACAGGCTCAGCAAGCCAACGCGCTGGCGCAGGATGGCGGCCAGCGCCGCTTTGTCGGGCACACCGCGCCCGTAGCTGGCATGAAAGCGGAAGAACCGCAGGCTGCGCAGATAATCTTCGCGGATGCGCTGATCCGGATCGCCAATGAAGCGCACGCGCCGGGCTTTGATGTCGGCCAATCCGCCCAGGGTGTCATGCAGCTTGCCGGACTGATCCAGCGACAGCGCATTGATGGTGAAATCACGCCGCGCGGCATCGGCGGCAAAATCGCGGCCAAAAAGCACTTTGGCGTGGCGGCCATCGGTTTCGATATCCTCGCGCAGGGTTGTCACCTCAAAGAGGCGTCCGGAGATGACCAGCGATACCGTGCCATGCTGCAACCCGACAGGCACAATCTTGAAGGCGGCATGGCGTGCCCGCGCCATCACTTCCTCGGGGAGCGCCGTGGTTGCCAGGTCGATATCGCTCAACGGAATGTCGAGCAGAATGTTGCGCACGGCACCGCCAATGATGCGGGTTTCCTCGCCCCCGCCATTGAGACAGGCCATCAATTGCGCCACCGCCGGATCGGCCAGCAAGGCATCAAAGGGGCTGCTCACGGATTGATCCTGCCGCCAGTCAAATGGCCGTTGACAATGCGGGCGGGTGCATAAGTACCCTGGCGGGCCGGCAGGATCAGGGTCATGGCCAGAGTGCCGATAATGGCGCTCACCAGCCCGGCGATGATCAGCCAGGTGAGATGACTGCGCGACCAGTGGCTGCCGGGGGCGAGCAAATCGCCAGAAAATCGTGCCGTGAGGGCGTAAAGCGCAAAGGGCAGCGCGAACAGCACCAAAGGCTCAAGCAACTCGGGGTCCATTATGCCTCCAACCGTGTCGCCAGATGGCGGATGATGCCCGCCGTGGCACCCCAAATCAATTCACCGTCCCACATCATAGCATCAAAGCTGCGCTCGCGACCCTTGAACATCCGGGTTTGTCGCGAGAAACGTGCCGGATCGAGCGCGATGGCCAGTGGTACCTCAAAGACCCGCGCGACTTCCTCGAAGTTGGGAGCAAGTTCGAGGGGCGGCACAAGGCGGGCCACAAGCGGCAGGATGCGATAGCCGGTGCCGGTTTGCCAGGCATCAAGCCAGCCGATCGGCTCGACATGACGGGCGGCGAGGCCGATTTCCTCCTCAGCCTCACGCAAGGCGGTTGCCAAGGGTGAAGTGTCGCCAGCGTCGACCTTGCCGCCAGGAAAGGCAACCTGGCCGGAATGATCGCGCAAATGCCCGGCGCGGCGGGTAAGGAGCAAAGTCGCGCCACCGCGATGATCAACAAGGCCGACCAGCACGGCGGCGGGCCGGGCAGCGAGGCCCTGGTGCTCGTCAGCGGCCATCTGGTCGCCCCGCGTCATGGCGTGGGCACGGGCGAACACATCCTGCGGCAAATCGAGGTGCAGGGAGTGCCTGGCACGGGCAAAAATGTCGCTCATGCCAAATCTTCGAGGCTTCGGGCGGGGGCTATCGGGAAAAAGCTGCCGCGCGAGGCGATGCCCAGCCAGTCGTCGCCCTCATGGGGGTGCACTTCAGCCTGGTTCATCAGGTCCGTGGTCGCGGCGCGGCTGAACAAGGCCCAAAGCCCGCCATGCACCAGAACATAGGGTTTTAGGCCGTCATGCGCGCCACTCTCGAAACGCAGGGGCTGCAAGGGTCCGAGGGCGACGGTGTCACCCACCTGGGTCAGCGCGTTCAGGCCTTCGGTGCCGACGGTGATGCTGACCACCACAAAAGGCGCATCCTCGACGGTGACGGCAACCTTCTCGACCGGTGTCACCAGCCGGTAGCCCTCTTCATCCTTGCGCAGGATAGATGAAAACATCCGCACCATTTGCGGACGCAAAATTGGCGTGCCACGGTAATACCATGTGCCATCGCGGGCGATGCGCATGTCAATGTCGCCACAAAACGGCGGCGTCCAGGAATCGACCGGCGGCGCTCCGCGACTCGGTCGCCCTTCGAGGCCGCGCAGCAAATCCGGGATGTCGATCTTTTCGGTTTTCATGCTTGTCGCCATAATGCCGCGCGGTTCTGCGCAGATGAAGAGTCCGGCTGTTCATCATGCCACTGATTTCCGCCTGGCGGGAATCGACATTCAGCCGCAGAGGCTTATTTTCAGCCCTGTGATTCATGCCGCAAGCACTCGGGAGACGCAATGAACAATCCTTGGAACAATCCAGTCGAGGCCAAGCCCGTCGCGCTTGAAACCGGCATTGCCGAGGCGACCGAAGCCGCCATTGCCCGCATTGGCGCTGTGCGGGCAGCCGTTGGTGCGGTGATATTCGGGCAGGAGCGGGTTGTTGACGAGGTGCTGGTGACGCTTTTCAGCGGCGGCCATGGCCTGCTTGTCGGCGTGCCTGGGCTGGCCAAGACCCGGCTAGTTGAAACTCTCGGCATTGTGCTCGGCCTTGATGCCCGCCGCGTGCAGTTTACGCCTGATTTGATGCCCGCCGATATTCTCGGCTCGGAAATTCTTGAGGAAGGCGCTGATCGCAAGCGGAGTTTCCGGTTTCTGCAAGGGCCGATTTTCGCGCAATTGCTCATGGCCGATGAAATCAACCGCGCCAGTCCGCGGACCCAATCGGCGCTGTTGCAGGCCATGCAGGAGCATCATGTCAGCGTTGCGGGTGTGCGCTATGATCTGCCCAAACCCTTTCATGTGCTGGCCACCCAGAACCCGCTGGAGCAAGAGGGCACCTACCCTCTGCCGGAGGCGCAGCTTGATCGCTTTTTGCTCCAGATTGACGTCGATTATCCGGATCGTGAAGCCGAAAAGCGGATTTTGATCGAAACAACCGGTGCCTCCGAGGCGGTGGCGCAAAAGGTGATGGATGGCGAGGGTCTGGCCGCGGTGCAGCGACTGGTCCGCCGCATGCCGGTTGGAGCCGCCGTGGTCGATGCCATTCTTGATCTGGTGCGTGCCGCGCGACCCGGCGAGGGTGAGGGCGACAGGAATATCAAGTCTCTGATTTCTTGGGGGCCGGGGCCGCGCGCGGCGCAGGCCTTGATGCTGGCTGTGCGGGCGCGGGCGCTGATTGACGGGCGGCTTGCACCCTCGCGCGCTGATGTGGCGGCGCTGGCTGAACCGGTTCTGAAACACCGCATGGCCCTGACATTTGCCGCCAGGGCGGAGGGCCAGACGGTTCCCGGCGTCGTCGCCCGCCTGGCGTCGCGGCTCGCCTGAGATGCCAGCGCTGCGGCCCGATCTTTCGCCCTCTGACATCCGGCTGCAAGGCGAGGCCCTGGCTTTGGCGCGGCGGTTGCCCCTGCTGTTTGCGTCAGCGCGGCTCGTGGCGGCCAGTGTCATGCATGGGCTGCATGGACGCAGGCG
>DAICZI010000153.1 GCA_027311205.1 Beijerinckiaceae bacterium
GTATAGCCCAACGCCTGTCCAGCCACATGCTCAAGCCCAGATAGATCGCCCCCCACAAGGCCAGCATATTGCCCTGCCCGGCTGCATCAAAATTGAGTCCGAGTAACGCCGACACGCCCGCCAGCACCATCGGCGATGCGGCGCACCGAGCCGCCACTCGCCCCCGCCAGTGGTGCCAACTTGTGAGTGTCGGAAATGACATCCTGAAATTCCAGCGGGTTATCCGCCCCGGCATTCACCAGGGCCGTGAGGATACCATCATCGAGATGATACAGACCCGGCTCGGCAGCCTTGACTTGCTTCCGCCACAGGCCGGGCTCGACCTTGCGGAGCTTCACCACACGGGTCAGGCCGGAAGGCGCGGTCAGCGTCACATCCGGCACGGCGCTTTTCATCGTCTGGCGGGTGATTCTGATCTCTTGGCCGGTGGCTGTCGCGCGCAGCGCCTCCTCTTCAAGATCAGGCTCTTTCATCATCCAGTGCGCCAGACGGCGCAGCAATTCGAGATAAGGCCCGCCGCCATCATGGTCACGCGCCCATAGCCACATCTGGTCGGAGAGCAGCATGGCGATACGGCCTTTTTTCTCATGGGCCAGCACCAGCAAGGGCTTGCCATCGCCGGTGAGAATATCATCGCCACGAATCATTTTCGCGCCAATGCGCCGATACCACGGACTCCAGTCCGGCTTGCCGGCATTCCAGCCCGGCAGATCGCGCGTGACCGGATGGCGACGCCCCAATTTGCTCAAGCTCACGCCATAGGCCCCGGTGGCGACATGACCATCGGGACTGGCTGGGGCAATATCGCCGAGCGGCGAATAAAACAGGCTGTCGGTCTTGGCAAATTCCGGCCCGGCGGCAATCAGCAAAGCGCCACCATGCCGCACATAGGCGACAATATTGTCGAGATAGACCTCCGGCAGAATGTTCAGATTGGAATAGCGATCAAAGATGATCAGATCGAAATCCTTGATCTTGTTGCCAAACAGATCAGCCACCGGAAAAGCAATCAACGACAGTTGATTGACCGGCGTGCCGTCGTTTTTATCGGGCGGGCGCAGAATGGTGAAATGCACCAGATCGACATTGGGATCAGATTTCAGGATGTTGCGCCACATGCGCTCGCCCTGGTGCGGCTCGCCTGACACCAGCAGCACTTTCAGCTTGTCGCGCACGCCATCCACCGTCAGCACGGCCTGATTGTTCAACGTGGTCAATTCGCCTGGCACCGGCTCAACCGAAAGCTCGATGATATTCGGGCCGCCATGGTCGATTTTCACGGGGATTTCCAGCGGCGTCCCCACAGCGGCGTGGATTTTTCCGGCAGGCTTGCCATCATGCGTGACATCAACCACCACCGGCTCAAAATCTGCACCGGAATCCAGCACTTCGGCACCGATGGTCAAATCCTTGCCGACAATCCCGTATTTCGGCGCTTCGGTCAGCTTGATGCGCCGGTCGCGCTCGCCCTTGTGGCCGGTCACCAGCACCTGCAGCGGCGCATTGACGCCCCACGCTTGCAGCGAGGGCGGAATATCGTGCACCTCGCCATCGGTGATCATGATGACCCCACCGAGCCGCCCCGGCGGCACATCTGCCAGCCCCTGCGAAAGCGCCCGGAACAGCCGCGTGCCATGGCTGAAACTGTCGGCTTTGGGCAGATCAATCACGCGGGCGTCGATATGGCCCAACGCCGCCAGTTCGCGGCGCACGCCCGCCAGCGCGGCTGCGGTTTGCGCCGGGCGCTCGCCGATCGATTGGCTGCCGCTATGGTCAACCACGACAGCCACCACATCATTCAGCGGCGTGCGGTTTTCCTTCACCAGTGACGGGTTGGTCAAAGCCAGCAGCAACAGGCCGAGGGCCAGCGCCCGCAGCAGCGCCGAGGCGCGCCGCGCCACAAGGCCCAGCGCCAGCAGCACCAGAACCGCCAGGCCCAGCACTGCCATCACCTGCCAACTGACCTGCGGCGCAAAACTCAGCGAAAGGCCACTCATGGCTGCACCGGCCAGGATTTACCCGGGCAAGACTTCACCGGCAGGCTCTCGAAATGCACGCGTGCTGGCAAGATCAATGCGATAACCTCTGCAGAAGATCATGCACATGCACCTGATCGGCCTTGTAATTGCCGGTCAGAGTGTACATCACCAGATTGATGCCGCCCCGAAACGCCATTTCGCGCTGGTTATCGCCACCCGGCACCATCGGGTAGAGCGGCTCGTCATTGTCATCCATGGCCCACGCCCCGGCAAGATCGTTTGAGGTGATGATGATCGGCGACACGCCATCCCCGGCCCGCGCCGGATGGTTCGCTGCGTTGCCGGTTTCCGGCGGCAAAGCCTCGATCCACGTGTCGCCATTGGCATAGCGCCCGACAAAACGGTTGATCAGAAAGAACGTCTTGGTCACCACATGGTCGGCGGGCACCCGCTCAAGCGGCGGCACATCGACCCCGGCCAGCAGGTGCCGCAACCACAAGGCCTGCGGGGTTGGCGGCGCACCAGGCCGGGCATAGAGCGCATCGCGCGTGTCAAAAATGATTGTGCCGCCATGTTTCATGTAGGCCGCGATCCGCAGCACGCTGGCGGGCGAGGGCTGCGGCGCGCTGGCGGAAATCGGCCAGTAGAGCAGCGGGTAGAAGCTCAAATCATCACGTCCGGGGTTGACCCCCACTGGCGTGCCCGGATCAAGCGCCGTGCGCTGATGCAACTCGCGCGACAGCGCCTTCAGGCCAAGGCGGCTGACCCGGTCGAGCTTCGCATCACCCGTGATGACATAAGCCAGCCGCGTATTCAGCGCCGAGTTGAGATCGCCGCGCGAGATGTCCCTGGCGTGCCCCGGCAGGGGCTGAACCAGAACCAGCCCAAGCGCCAGAAGCCCAAGCATCGCCGCAGCGCCACGGCGTCGGCGCCAGGTCATCCCGCCGCTTATCCAGAGCGTCAGCACCCCATCAAGCAAGAATGCCAGCAGTGCCGCAAGCAGCACCGGCAGATGCAGATCAACCGGCGGCTTGAGCGCAAAACTCTCCGGTTTCAGCCCGGCGGCTGCGAAATCAGCCGCGCCCAGCTTCGCGCCAGGGCCGAGCACATTCAGCGCCACTTCACTGCCAGCGGGGCCATAGAGACCGGGGGGATGATTCGCATCCGCAACGCTGAGGCCCCGCGGCGGGATCGGGCGGGCGCTCGCCGTTGGCTGGCCTTCGGTGCCAAAGCCATCCAGCGCCAGACGCGGTTGCAGGGCGGGCATGCCGGCAGTCGGCCTGGCACCAGTTCCGCCCGCCTGCGCGAGGCCGGTGAACCGGTGCAGCATTTCGACAAAAAACGCCGAGAGCGGCAAATTTGACCATGAAGCATCGGCGCTGACATGCACGAGGATGATCTCGCCATGGCCGCGCTGCGCCGCCGTCACCAGCGGCGTGCCGTCCTTCAGAGAAACCCAGGTCTTGGCAGTCAGGCCCGGTTCGGGTTCGGCCAGGACCTGACGGCGCACGATGATGTCGTTGCCGACACTGAGCCCGGCCAGCGGGCTCTTGGGGGACGGCGGCGCGACATGCTTGGGGCGCTCCCAGGACAGCGCCGCGCCAAGCACCCGGTCACCAGTGCGGATTTTCACCGGCAGAAGATCATCGGCGGAGCCCGCCATATTGAGCCCTGCAAAGCGCACCAGGACGCCGCCTTTGCTGACAAAGCTTTGCAGAGCGGCGTGGTCGATGGGCGAGGTTTGCCCGACATCGGCCAGCACCAGCATCGTGACTTTCTGTTTCAAAAGGTCATTGATCGGATCGAGGCCATGGCTTTCGCGCACTTCAGCAAAAGGCGACAGCGCCCGGCGCAGAAAATATGACGGTGACAGCAGCGGCTCGGACACATCGCTTGCCTCGCCATTGACAATGCCGACACGGCGACGCGCCAGGCGTCCATCTATTAGATGCACCGCCCCGGCCGAGGCTTCGCCAGCGATATCGATCCGCGCCACCTGGTTGCGCAGTTCCAGCGGCAAATCGAACGTCGCAGTGGCCGCAGGGCCGCCCTTCAGAGCAAATGCTGCCTTGGCAAGCTCGCGTCCCTTGGCATCGCGCGCCACGACCACGCCCTGGCCGCGGTCGCCCGGCAGCCCGATGATGCTGGTCGACAGCCCCTCGGGGCCATTGCGCGCGCCCGTGAGCGCCCGCACCTCATGCCCCGTCACCAGCACATGCGACCGGGTCAGGCCCGCCAGCGTCCGCGCGAAAGCATCCGCGTGGCCCTGGTCGGTGCCGTCAGCCAACCACACCACCTCGGCACCGGGCGCGTCCGCCAGAAACTGTTTCAGCGCAGGCACCAGCTTCATGCGATCCGCAACAAAGGGCCTGGGCTCCAATGCCCTCACTTGCCGCAACACCTTGGCAGCGGGTGCCAACTGGGGCAGCGTCGGTCGCATGAAATCACTGATTGCCACAGCGCGCCCGGCCGACACGGCACCGCGCACCAGCGCTTGGGCTGTGGTGATGCGGCGCGCCCAGTCAGGCGCAGCGGGCCAGCCGCTGTCGATCAACAGCAGCAGAGGGCCGTTGCCTTTTGGCGCTCTGGGCGGCGGGTTGAGCAATGGCCCCGCCATGGCGGCAATGACAAGACCTGCCGCCAGCAGCCGCAGCGCCAGCAGCCACCAGGGCGTGCGGGCGGGAGTCTCGCGTCTGGCTTGCAGATCAAGGATCAGTTTCAGCGGCGGAAAGGTGGTTTCCTTGGGCCGTGGCGGGGTGGCGCGCAGCAGCCACCAGAGCAGCGGCAGGCCGAGCAGCGCCAGCAACACGCCAGGAAAGAGAAAGCCAAGTGCGGGCATCAGATCCGCTCCATCGCCGCCATGCGACCGGCCAGCGCCATCAAGGCGGCAGCGGCTGGCTGATCGGTGCGATGCACCGCGCAGCTCCAGCCGAGCTTGCCCGCATGGCCGCTGATCATGGCCCGGTGTTCGGCCAGTCGCGCCTGATAGCTTGCCCGTAAATCCTGCGCCTGGCCAGCCCGCAGCCGCGCCGGCGAATCTGTGTCAATCAGCACCGTCTGGCCGGAATACGGAAAGCTTTCCTCGACTGGATCAGCAATCAGCAGCAGATGGCCACGCGCCCCACGGCCGCTCAATCGATCAAGCCCCGCGCAAACGCTGGCCGCCGGGCTGAGGCCATCGGTGAAAATCAGGGCCTGTGCGCGTGGTGGCAGCCCGGCGGCGGCGGGCCATTCGGCGCGGGCCATCGCCGTATCCTGCCGCGTCATCGTCAGGGCCAGCCGACTCACCATGTCGCGCGCCGCACGCGGCGCCGAACCGTCGATCAGCCCGACCAGTTCCCCGG
>DAICZI010000154.1:0-4996 GCA_027311205.1 Beijerinckiaceae bacterium
ACCCTCGCCAGTCTCGCCCGCTTCGTCGGCCTCATCGCCTGATGTCACTTCGCCAAAGGCGTCATCGGTTGCCGCATGGTCTTCAGGATGGCGATCTTCACCGGCCAGTTCGTCGCCGGTCCGATCTTCCTCTGCGGCCAAAGTCACGAAAGCGTCTTCGCTCGTCGCCCCGGTCTGCGGTTCGGCGCTCAAAACTTCGTCATGGTGAACTTCTGGCTGGTCGGCGTGGAGATCAACCACTACTTCACCGGAACGATCCTGGAAAACCGCAGGTTGTTCAACTTCACCTTCCGCCACGACCTCGCTCACGAAGTCATCGCCAGGCGCGGCCCGGCGCGCTTCGACGCTTGGCTGGTTGTGACGGCGCGAGTGGCGCGGCTCGGCTTCCTCAGCCGCGGCGCGGGCAGCTTCACGCGCTTCTTCCTCGATCAGCGCCTGGCGATCAGCCACGGGAATCTGGTAATAATCCGGGTGGATTTCCGAAAAAGCCAAAAACCCATGGCGATTGCCGCCATACTCCACAAAGGCAGCCTGCAACGCAGGCTCTACCCTTGTGACTTTGGCCAGATAAATATTGCCGCGCAGCGGGCGGCGCGCGGCGGATTCAAAATCAAATTCCTCGACCTTGTTTCCACGCAGCACCACAACCCTTGTTTCCTCGGGCTGGGAAGCATCGATCAGCATTTTGTTGGGCATAGTTCACATTTCTTATGATTGTATCGGGCCAGAGGCTCCAGATGGCGTCAAACCGACGCAAGGCAACGCCGCTGGTTCCTTGCGGAACCCGGCGGGCCGGACAGAGGGAGGCTCCAACACGATGGTTGGAAAAACCGCAGACAACTCCAGAGCGTCGCGCGCTTCTGGCTGGAAATCCGCGTTGAGCCGCGATGCAACGGAGATAAATCCGCTGAGCAGGCCCGTCGGGCAAGTGCGGTACACGCACATGTTTCGTGGCGTGCGCGACGCGCACGCTAGGGATTAATTCAGATGGGGTTGAGGCCAGCAGCGATCGACAGCCGAAAGCACGCGCGTCAAAGCCCAGCTTTGGCACAACGGACAATGCGGAACGGACGAAGGCCATTTCAGTCTCACAAGCCGCCGATCCCATCAAGGATCAGGGCGAATTAGGATGCCGTGCACAATGCGTGGCATAACGCGACAAAATCAACTGCGAAAAGCCCATGCACATCAACCAGGGCGCTGAGAGAACCGGAACTTGCCGCCGCTCTCGCCGCCACCACGAAAGTGCGGTGCGTTATCGCTGCTGTTACATTGCGCCAAACGCGTTCAGGATGCAACATTCATTTGGGTCCTGGTTGCGGGTCTGTCACGTCAGGATTATGAGCGTCCGAGATCAAAGCCGGGCGAGTTGATTCGCCAGCGCCGCCGCAGGCGCTAAACGTGCGGACGCGACCGGAATATGTTGAAATATTTCAATAAATTAGCGCGAATCGGAAGTGCGGCCGCCTTGGCGCTGATGGCCTTGCAGCTGGCGCCCATGACGGGCTCGGCTGCCCCGGTGGCGCGGGCCGTGGCGTCGCATCTGACAGTTGAGGGTCGCCAGACTGTGCTCAGTTTCGATCTGACCGACACCCTTAAAATTCGGGCCTATGTGCTAGCCAACCCCGACCGGGTGGTGATTGATCTGCCTGAAGTGGATTTCGCCTTGCCGCCTCCCAGGGCTGTGCCGAAAAATTCCTTGATCAAATCCTTTCGTTTCGGGCTGATGGGGCAAGGGCGCTCCCGCGTCGTCATCGATCTTGCCGGCCCGGCCCAAATCCAACGCGCTGCTGTCAAGTCCATCGCCGGTGGTGCGCCCTCGCGGCTCATCGTGTCCCTTGTGCCCAGCGATGCCTCAGCTTTCCAGCGCGCCGCAGCCGCCGCCGCAGAGGAACAGGCGCGCCAGACACCGCCCGCACCCAGCCCCGTTGCACCGCCCGCCAATGGCAAACCGGTGATCGTGCTCGACCCCGGCCATGGCGGCATTGATTCGGGCGCGATTGGTCCCAAGGGCCTCGACGAAAAGAATATCACGCTCGCCTTTGCGCAGAAATTGCGCGATCTGCTCGTCGCCAGCGGCAAGGTGCGCGTGGTGATGACGCGGCAGGATGATCATTATGTCTCGCTCAGCCAGCGCGTCCATATTGCCGAAGCCAACCACGCACGGCTGTTTTTATCGATGCACGCCGATATTCTGCCCGCTGGCGAGGGCGTGCATGGCGCCACCATCTACATGCTTTCAACAAAGGCCTCGGACGCGCAGGCAGCGCGGATGGCGCGGGACGAAAACAGCGTCGACAGCCAGGCAGGCTTGGCCGCCACGGTCACAACCGCGCCGGGCGTCAATGATATTCTCGATGATCTCGCCAATCGCGAAACCCGCGTGTTTTCGCATATCTTTGCGCAGGACATCGCCACGCAACTGCGCGCCAGTGGTGACCTCAACAAAAACCCCGAGCGATCAGCGAATTTTGAGGTGCTGCGCGACCCTGACGTGCCTGCGGCCCTGCTGGAATTGGGCTATCTTTCCAGCCAAAGCGACACTGCCAAACTGACCTCCCCCGCGTGGCGCGCGGCTACAGCCCAAAGCGTCGCCACCGCCATTGAACGGTTTTTCCAGCAGCGCGGCCTGATCGGCCCGACATCGGGCGAAGCCGACGCCACCGCAAGCGTGCCCCCGCTGGAGGCAGCAAAACCCTGAGAATCGCGGCGCCGGAGAAACGCCGCCAAAAGTCAGTTTTTCGGACCCCCGCGCGATGTGCCGACCTTGGCCGGACGCAGCGTGCGCTCGCCGATAGTGTAGCCGTCCTCGACAACCTGCGCGACCGAACCATGCGGTCGTTTTTCGTCAGGCACCTCGAACAGGGCCTCGTGCAAATGGGGATCGAATTTGGTGCCGTGTGCCTCGATTTTCTTGACACCGTGCCGCGCAAGACGCGAGAGAAAATCACGCTCGGTCAATTCTATGCCTTCGACAAAGCTTTTCAGCGCCGGGTCTGCGGCTTCTCGCACGTTGTCAGGCACTGTCGCCAGCGCCCGCGCCAGATTATCGCTGAAGGTCAGCATATCTCGGGCAAAATTGGTGACGCCATAGAGTTTGGCATCAGCAACTTCGCGATGCGTGCGGCGGCGCAGATTTTCCATCTCCGCCATGGTGCGCAGCACGCGATCCTTCAACTCGGCGTTTTCGGCCTGAAGCGCCTTCAGCACCTCGAAGGGATCGGTCGGCGAAGATTCGGTTGCACCAGAAGCTGCGGTGGACTCATCATTTTCGATGCCATTTGCAGCGGCGGATTCATGTTTTGGCTCTTTGGCGGCGCTCATGGTGTTCCAGACTTAAGTGAAGTGGGTGGATGCGATATCAGGTGCGGGGCCAAAAAAATAAAGCGCAGTATTGTCTCAGTCAAGCCGACAGCACCGCCAGCAGCGCCTTGCGCATCGCGGCTTGCCGCGTAGGGCTGGTCACTTTCTGGCCGGTCAGGTCGGTGACATAGAAGGCATCCACCGCCTTTTCACCGAAAGTGACGATATGCGACGAGGCTATATTGAGGCTGAGCTTCGACAGGATGCTGGTCAATTCATAGAGCAGGCCCGGACGATCCAGCCCTTCAACCTCGATAACGCTGAAGCGCGCCGAAAGTTCATTGTCGATCGTCACCTGCGGCGCGATGTGGAACATATCGGTGCGGGTCTTGGCTTGTTTCTTCTGGGTTGAGACAAGATCGCTGATTTTGACCTCACCCCTCAGCGCCTGGCTGATCAGGGCCGTGATGCGGCCGGCGCGCCGCAGTTCATCCTCGTCGCGCTCAAAGCCACGCGAGATAAACAGGGTGTCGAGGGCCAACCCATCGGTCGTGGTGAAAATATGCGCGTCAACAATATTGGCCCCCACCGCCGCGCAAGCCCCGGCCAGCAGCGACAGCAGCCGGGGATGATCCGGCGTAATGACAGTGATTTCGGTGACGCCCCGGAAGACATCGGTCACGGATTCAATCACCAGCCCCTCGCCGGCCTGGGCCAGAAGGCGCGCGTGCTGCACCTGATGGGCGAGATCGACCTTCAGCCAATAGGGCGCATAATGACGGCTGGCATAGGCTTCGGCCTCGGCTGACGTCCATTCCGGCATGGCGGCATGCAACTCTCTCTGCCGCGCTTCAACACGCCGCGCCCGGTCGCCCGTGGAATGGCCGCCGGTCAGCACCACTTCGGCTTCCCAGTAAAGCGTGCGCAGCAATTCGCCCTTCCAGCCATTCCAGACACCGGGGCCGACGGCGCGAATATCGCAGACGGTGAGGATCAGCAGCAGTTTCAGCCGCTCCATCGTCTGCACCTGGCGCGCAAAGGTGTCGATGGTGCGCGCATCGGAAAGATCGCGCCCCTGCGCCATGTTCGACATGACGAGATGATGTCCGATCAGCCAGGCCACCAGTTCGGTCTCGGCGGCGTCGAGCCCCAGGCGCGGGCAGAGTCGCAGCGCCACTTCGGCACCGGCGATGGAATGATCATCGGGGCGGCCCTTGGCAATGTCATGCAAGAACAGCGCGACATAGAGGGCGCGCCGGCGCGGCACCTGCTTCACAAGCTTGCTGACCAGCGGATGATCTTCAACGAGGCGGCCCGTCTCGAGATCGGCGAGCACGCCAACGGTGCGGATCAGGTGCTCATCGACGGTATAATGGTGATACATGTTGAACTGCATCATCGCGACGATGCGTCCGAAATCCGGGATGAAGCGGCCCAGCACACCGGCCTCGTTCATCTGGCGCAGAATCGTCTCCGGTGCGCCATGCGAGGTGAGAATATCAAGGAACACCGCGTTGGCGACCGGATTGACGCGCAAATCGGCGTCGATCAGCTTCAGCGACTGCGCCGCCAGATGGCGTGCTTCGGGATGAATGGCGGCGCTGGTGGCATCGGCTATCAGAAACAGCCGCAACAGGTTGATCGGGTCACGGTCAAACGCCCCAGGGTCGCGCAGATTGATGCGGCCATTATC
>DAICZI010000154.1:5006-5294 GCA_027311205.1 Beijerinckiaceae bacterium
ATGATAAAGTCACATGTGGCGAGCTTGCGCCCCCTGGTCCGAAAGCGCTGGACAAAGCGGTTGAGGAGAGGCTTGGGCTTGGCGTGGCGCTCCTCCATCGCCGCACAGACGATGGCGGTCAGGTCGCCGACCTGCTTGGCGACCAGAAAATAATGCTTCATGAAGCGCTCGACATCATCGCGTCCGCTGCGCGCCCGATAACCCAGCCGTTCGGCAATCTGGCGCTGAATGTCAAAGGACAGCCGGTCTTCGGCCCGCCCGGTCGCAAAGTGGAGGTGGCAACGCACC
>DAICZI010000155.1:0-4941 GCA_027311205.1 Beijerinckiaceae bacterium
AGATAGGTCGAGGCCATAGCCATTTCGCCCTGGGCAAAAGTCAGCGGCGAGGTTGCCTGATAAATCATCACCAGCGACAAAGCGAGAATGGCGAAAATGCCGCCCATCGCGAGGCCGGAAAAACATTGGTTGAGGAAAGCGGTCATCGACGTCGTCCCTCAATAGCCAAGATAGGCGCGGCGCACCGCATCATTGGCGCGAACCAGGCTGGCCGGTCCCGCCAGCGCCAGCGTGCCCGTCTCGATCAGCACGGCATGACCGGCAAGATCAAGCGCCGCGCGGGCATTCTGTTCAACAATCAGCAGGCTCACTTTGCCGTCCCGGTTGATCTGCCGCAGCGTCGCAAAAATATCTTTCACCACCAGCGGAGCTAGTCCAAAGGACGGCTCGTCCAGCAGCAGCAGACGCGGGTGGAGCATCAGCGCCCGGCCAATGGCGAGCATTTGCTGCTCACCCCCTGATAGCGTGCCAGCCTGCTGGGACAGCCGTTCTTTCAAGCGCGGAAACAGCGTGAAAACCTGCGCCAGATCATCGGCTACGGCGTGTCTGTCGCGCCGCACATAAGCGCCCAGCGTCAAATTTTCCGAGACGGTGAGACTGGCAAATGTGCCGCGCCCGTCCGGCACATGGGCGATGCCGCGCCGCACAATATCCTCAGTGGCCAGCCGGCTGATGTCGCGACCCTGAAACACAATCGCCCCGGTGCGTTGGATCATGCCGCAGAGCGCCCGCAATATCGTGGTCTTGCCCGCGCCATTGGCCCCGAGCAGCGCGGTCACGCCGCCCTCTTCCACCGTGAAATCAAGCCCATGCACCACCTCCAGCGCGCCGTAACCCGCCTTCAGGCCTTTGACATCAAGGAGCGCGGTCATCAGGCGTCATCTCCCAGATAGGCTTTGAGCAGCTGTGCGTCGGCCTGCACATGCGCGGGCGTGCCGTCAGCAATCACCCGGCCAAAATTCAGCGCCACCACTTGATCCGACACCCGCATCACCAGATTCATGTGATGCTCGACCAGCAGCACCGCGACCTTGCGACGATCACGGATGGCGCGGATTTCGGTGATGAGCCCCTCGACTTCCTCGTGGTTGAGGCCAGCGGCGGGCTCATCCAGCAACAGCAAACGCGGGTTCATCGCCAGAGCGCGGGCCATCTCGACGCGTTTCCGTGTGCCAAAAGGCAATTGCCCGACGGCACGCCCGGCACCGCCGCCGAGGCCGAACTCCTCGACCAGACTTTCGGCGCGCGCCAAAATGAGTTTTTCTTCGGCGCGCTCGGCGCGGCTGCGCAGCGCTGCGGCGATAAAGCCAGCCCGCCCCAAACCATGCGCGCCGACCATGACATTTTCCAGCACGCTCATTTCATCAAAAAGCGCGACGTTCTGAAACGTGCGGGCAATGCCGAGCCTCGCGATATCGTGACGGCGCAGCCCCAGAAGCGATTGGCCAGCAAATACAATGCTGCCCGCTGAAACCTCGTAAAGCCGCGACAGACAATTAAACAGCGTGGTCTTGCCCGCGCCATTCGGGCCAATCAGCCCGCAGATTTTCTCAGGGGCTAACGAAAATGAGACATCCTTGAGCGCGACAATGCCGCCAAACCGCACGCTGACACCGGCAACATCAAGAAGCGATGCCGCGCCACTCATGCGAAGCGCACCCCAACCAGGTGGCGCCAACGCACCCATGCCCCATCAGCCTTGCGCAACGCCATGTTCCCCGATTTATGTTTTTATCGTTGTTTCATGATGCAACTATGTCGCATCGCTGGCAAGGGCCTTGGCGACAGGGCCTGACAGCCTGCAGTTTTGAACGCACGCATTGCCCGCACCCGGCGCTTCGGCTATACCCACGCGGAAATGCCGCTCTTGCGGCGCACAGCGGAGTTGCATGAGATGGGTTTCAAGATCGCCGTCGTCGGGGCCACGGGCAATGTTGGTCGCGAGATGCTGAAAATTCTTGATGAGCGGCAGTTTCCGGTCAGCGAAGTGGTCGCGCTGGCCTCCGCGCGCTCCAACGGCACCGAAGTTTCGTTTGGCGACAAGACCCTGAAGTGCAAGGTGCTCGATAAATATGATTTTTCCGACACGGACATTTGCCTGATGTCGGCGGGTGGCGACGTGTCAAAGGCCTGGTCGCCGCGCATCGGCGCGCAGGGCTGCGTCGTCATCGATAATTCGTCGGCCTGGCGTTACGATGCCGAGGTGCCGCTGATTGTGCCCGAGGTCAATGCCGATGCGGTGGCCAGCTTTCATCGCCGCAACATCATCGCCAACCCCAATTGCTCGACCGCCCAACTCGTGGTCGCGCTGAAGCCGCTGCATGACGCGGCCCATATCAGGCGCGTCGTGGTCTCGACCTATCAATCCGTGTCGGGCGCTGGCAAGGACGGGATGGACGAACTCTTCAACCAGACCCGTGCCACCTTCATGCTCGGCGAGATCAAGACCGGCAAATTCCCCAAGCGCATCGCCTTCAACCTCATTCCGCAGATCGACGTCTTCATGGAAGACGGCTTTACCAAGGAAGAATGGAAGATGGCCGCGGAAACCAAGAAAATCCTTGATCCCAAGATCAGGCTCACCGCCACCTGCGTGCGCGTGCCGGTGTTCATCTCGCATTCGGAATCGGTCAATGTCGAGTTCGACAAGCCGATTTCCGCAAACGAAGCGCGCGAGATTTTGCGTGCCGCTCCCGGCGTGCTGGTCATCGACAAGCATGAACCTGGCGGCTACATCACCCCGCATGAAGCAGCGGGCGAAGATGCGACCTACATCTCGCGCATCCGCGAGGATACGACTGTCGAGAACGGCCTCGCCTTCTGGTGCGTCTCCGACAACTTGCGCAAGGGCGCGGCACTCAACGCCGTGCAAATCGCCGAATTGCTGGTCAACCGCAAGCTGATCAAGCCGAAAGCCCGCGTCGCGGCTTGAGATCAAAGCAAGGCCAACTCACCCGTCAATGCAAGAAGCGCGACGACGAAGCAACCCATGGTTTCGGATAAACCACGGGTTGCCTTGATGCGCGCATCCTCGATGCTCTATTCTTGTCCATACCCTGGGCAAGGCTGGTCTCGTGGTCACCTTTACAGGCTGAACCCGCCGTCGATCACATGCGTCGTGCCCGTGGTAAAGGCCGATTCATCGCTGGCGAGATACACCGCCAGCGCCGCGACTTCCTCGGCCAGGCCAATGCGGCCCATCGGCTGACGATCAACGAAATCCTGCCGCGCGGCGGCGACGCTTTTCTTGTTGATGGCGGCAAGGTCGACGATGCGCTGGTCGAGCGAGGGTGATTCAATCGTGCCGGGACAAATGGCGTTGCAGCGGATACCCTTGCGGATGAAATCCTGCGCCACCGATTTGGTAAGGCCAATCACCGCTGCTTTGCTGGTACCGTAGATATAGCGGTTAGGTGCTGCAATGATTGACGACACCGCACTCGCCATGTTGACTATGGAACCGCCACCGCGCGTCAGCATGGCGGGCAAAAACGCCGCAATCATCCGGTGCATGGATTTGACGTTGAGATCAAAGGCGAAATCCCATTCATCCTCCGTGGCATCCAGCACCGTGCCATGATGGACGAAGCCCGCACCATTGAACAATATATCGACGCCGCCAAGTTCCGCCGCCAGCGCTTTCACGGCGGCGGTGGAGCGCACATCAAGCGCACGGCATTGCGCTTTCAGGCCCTGCAATTTGCTGGCGTCAAGGTCGGTGGCGATCACCTCGGCACCCTCGGCGATGAAAGCTTCTGCCGTCGCGCGGCCAATGCCCTGACCTGCCGCCGTCAACAGCGCCCTTTTGCCCTTGAGCCGATCCCCCGCCATTATGATACTCCCTTTTGCAGTCTGTTGATTTGGCCACCATGCCGGTCAAAATTGTCCGGCGCAAGCCAGGCCTCGAAGGCGGCGCGGCGCGCGGGCCAGTCGCCGTCCAGCATGGCAAACCAGGCCGTGTCACGATTTTGCCCCTTGACGATCATGTGCTGGCGGAAAGTGCCCTCATAGCTAAAGCCAAAGCGGAGCGCGGCGCGGCGCGAGGGCAGGTTGAGCGCGTTGCATTTCCACTCAAACCGCCGATAGCCAAGCTCGTCAAAGGCCAGACACGCCAGCAAATACACCGCCTCGGTCGCCATGCGGGTGCGTTGCAACGTCGGACTGAACAGGATCGAACCGATTTCAATGACGCCATTGCCCAGATCGGCGCGCATCATCGCAAGATGACCCAGTGCTTGACCGTCCTCGCTTGCGACAACCGCGAAGAACACGGCATCCGTCTGCGTCGCTTGGGCGTCGATATAGGCTTCGAAGGCAGCGCGGTCGGCAAAAGGCCCGTGCCACAACCAGCGCCAGAGCTCATCGGTGCCCGGCCCGCATACCAGGGGAAACAGCGCGTCGGCGTGCTTCGCCGCCGACAGCGGCTCAAGCCGGACATGGCGCCCTTGCAGGACCGCGCGCGGCACAGGGCGGGCGGGCCTGGTTCCCGAAAGATCCTGCATGCTCACACCCACCCGGCCAATTCGCGCTTCACGACAGACTGGATGACGTCCATCCCCTCGGGGCTTGCATTGAGGCAGGGGATGGCGGCAAAATCCTCGCCGCCACCTTCCTTGAAATAATGAGCGTTTTCAACGCCAATCTCTTCCAGGGTTTCAAGGCAGTCAGCCGAAAATCCCGGCGTGATTACCGCAAGGCGCTTGACGCCCCGCGCGGCAAGCGCCTTGATGGTGTCGTCGGTAGCCGGTTTCAGCCATTGCGCTGGCCCGAAGCGCGACTGGAAACTCATCGGGAAATCTTCGGCGCTCATGCCCATGGCCTCGCGCAGCAAACGCCAGGTTTTGACGCAATGGCAATGATAGGGATCGCCTTTCTCGAGATAGGCTTGCGGCACGCCATGAAACGAGGCGAGCAGCATGTCGGGCTTGAAGCTGAGCTTGG
>DAICZI010000155.1:4951-5288 GCA_027311205.1 Beijerinckiaceae bacterium
CGGCACCAGCAGGATGCGGTCGCAGCCCTGCGCCATCAGATTGTCAATGCCCGTTTTGAGCGCCGGCTTGCCGTAGCGCATCGCCCATTCAACCACGACCGCCGCGCCTTGCGGCCCGAGTCCGCCAGCAGCCACCCAGCCGCTCAGCGCCTCAGCCTGCGCGCGGGTGACGGTTTTCAGGGGGCTTTCGTCGCGCTCGTTGTTCCAGATAGAGCGATAATCCTTGCCCTTGCGCCCCGGACGGGTCGTCAGAATCACCAGATTGAGGACCAGCCACCACAGCAGCCGGGGCGTCTCGACCACCCGGCGATCCGAAAGAAATTCCTTCAGATAGGCC
>DAICZI010000156.1 GCA_027311205.1 Beijerinckiaceae bacterium
GCGCATCACATTTGAATATGTGATGCTGAAAGGTGTCAATGATTCCCCCGCCGAGGCGCGCGAACTGGTGCGGCTGCTGAAACATATTCCGGCCAAAATCAACCTGATCCCGTTCAATCCCTGGCCGGGCGCGCCCTATGAATGCTCTGATTGGGGCACCATCGAGCGCTTCTCCGACATTGTGTTCAATGCCGGCTATGCCAGCCCGGTGCGCACCCCGCGCGGTCGCGATATTCTGGCCGCCTGCGGCCAATTGAAAAGCGAAACCGAAAAGCTGCGGGCTCGTGCCAGACTCGCCGTGGACGAGGGCTAACGCCAAAGTGCTCTGGATTTTTGCCACTTTGGCCGCCACACTCGCCCAAACAGGGCGCAATGCCATCCAGCGCTATTTGACGCCTGTGGCGGGGACGCTGGGCGCCACCTATGCGCGGTTCATGTTTGGGTTGCCTTTTGCGGCTGCCTTTCTGGCGGTCTTGCGGCTGACGTCCGGGCATCCGCTGCCGCTGCCGCAGGGGGCAAGCCTGATCTTCATGGGCGCGGGTGGCATCACGCAAATTCTCGCCACGGCGCTGATGCTGCGGGCGATGAAGCAAAAATCCTTTGTCGTCACCATCGCCTATACCAAAACCGAGCCGGTGCTGGTCGCGCTGTTCAGTGTGATATTTCTGAGCCAAAGGCTGAGCCTCGCCACGGCGGCAGCGATTGGCCTGGCGACTTTCGGCGTCGTGCTGATGAGCTGGCCGAAAACCCGCACCGAGGCGAGCCTGCGCCCGGCGCTACTCGGCATTGCCTCGGCGGCGTTTTTCGCGCTCTCGGCGCTTTTGTTTCAGCAGGGCATTTTACGGCTGGGCGCTACCTCGCCTTTCATGGCTGCGGCCACCGGCCTGGCGCTGGCCCTCGCCCTGCAAAGCCTGTTAATCCTGCTCTGGTCGAGCTTGCGGGACGGGGCCAGTCTCATACGCCTCGCGCGCTCATGGCGTTGGGCCTTGGTGGCCGGGTTTCTGGGCGCACTGGCCTCGCTGTTCTGGTTTCTTGGTTTCGCGCTTACCACGGCCACCAATGTGCGCACCCTCGCCATGGTCGAGGTGATTTTCGCCCAGATCGTCTCACGCCGCCTGTTTCAGCAGAGTGTAGCCTGGCGCGAGGGCCTCGGTATTGCGCTGCTTCTGGCCGGGATCGGGTTGCTCCTGCACGCCAGTTAGGTGTCGGCGCGGCGCGCCAGCAACATTTCCAGCCGGGGGGAGGGCCGCAACGTGATGCGTTGCAGGGGCATGACGCTCTCGCCTTTGGGCATGGCAAAGCAGATATGGCGAGCCAGGTTTGCCAGCACGATCACCGCCTCGTGCATGGCAAAGCGCTGGCCGATGCAAACTCGTGGCCCCGCGCCAAACGGGATGAAGGCATAACGGTCAATCTGGTCGCGGGCAGGGGGCAGGAAGCGCTCGGGGCGGAAATAGTCCGGCTCGCTCCACAGCATGCGATGGCGATGCACCACATATGGCGAGATGATGACTGTCGAGCCAGCGGCCACCTTGACGCCATCAATCTCGTCGTCAGCCAGTGCCATGCGGCTGAGAGTCGGGGCGGGCGGATAAAGCCGCAAGGCTTCTTCAATCACCGCGCGGGTCATGGGCAGATTATCGAGCCAATCAACCGGGGCCATGGTTTCGGCTCGCACCGCTTCCCTGGCCACCGCCGCCTGGGCGTCTGGATGCTTGGCCAGCAAGAACAATGTCCAGGACAGCGCGTTGGCGGTGGTTTCGTGCCCGGCACCGATGAACGTGACAATATTCGCCCCGACTTCCGCCTCACTGAGGCCAACCCCGGTTTCGGGATCGGCGGCTTCCAGCAGCAGCGTCAGAATATCGCGCGGCACGCTGGCACCCGGCGTCGCGATCAAGGCTCGCCGTCTGGCGATGATCTGCTTTACCCGCTCTTCAAAGAAGGTGATGGCCGGTTGCGCACGCATCCGGTTGAGGCGCGGAATCCAGGCCGGCGCGTTCAGCATATCGAGCGGGCTCAATTGCCCCTGATTTTCAAAATAGCTTGTAAAGGCGCGGCCGAATTCTTCCGGCGTGCCGTCAATGGCGTCTGAAAACAACGTGTCGGTGAGAATTTCAAACGTCACGCGGGTCATTTCATCGCTGATATTGACGCGGTCGCCATCGGCGCGCGCCAGCAAGCGTGCGGCCAGAGCGCGCGACTTCCCATGCATCGTGCCCACGAAGCTCTCGACTGTGCGCGGCGCAAACAGCGGGGCCAGCGTGCGGCGGGCGGCTTTCCATGAGTCGCCCTCCGCCGTCAGCAAGCCGGTGCCAAGGCCGGGTTTCAGCACGCGCAGTTGCAGGCGGTCTTTGACATAATTGCTGACATTATCGACCATGACATGGCGAATGCCCGCCGGGCTGGATACGCCGGTCATGTGGCCAAGCGCGGTTTTGCCGCTGGTGATCGGCTTTTCGAAATTCCAGATGCCCCAGGTCGTGACCGGGTTTTCGCGCAGGGCGACCATAAAGCCCAGCGTTGACAATGGTTTGGTGCGCGGTAGCGGTGCGGGTGGGCGGTAGGGGCGTGCCGTCGCAGGGGCTAGCGCAGCGGGCGGGCTTATGGTGTCACTGATTGACATGGCTTCTTCCTCGCGCCCCCACAGAATTGGGCTTCGCTGTATCAAGCAATATAGGGCGCTCATCGGCCTGATGCGAGGATACTTTGTCCAGAAAACTTTGGCTTGAGCCCAGTTCAGGCCGCCAGATCGGCCACCACGGCATCTAGCACAGGAAATCCCTCATTGGTGACGCGGATGCGGCCCTGCGGTGTCATCTCGACCATGCCATCGGCGACGAGCGATGAAATGCGTGAGCCGCTCAGCGGCCGGCCGGCAATGGCCTCGAAACGCCTGGGCTCGATGCCCTCGGCAAGCCGCAAGCCCATCAGCAGGAATTCATCGCCCTGCTCGCTGGCATTGAGGAGATCATCCTCAACCAGCCCGTGTCCGTCGCTCTCGACCACGGTCAGCCACATTTCCGGATGGCGTTCGCTGGATTGGGCCCTGCGACCCTTGGGGGTGATGATGCGGCCATGCGCTCCGGGGCCAACGCCCGCATATTCGCCATAGCGCCAATAGGTCAGATTGTGGCGACTTTCCGCGCCTTTGCGGGCGTGGTTCGAGACCTCGTAAGCGGGCATGGCCGCCGCAGAGGTGAGTTCCTGCGTCACATCCCAGAGGTCGCGCCCGGTATCAGGATCGGGCATTTTCAGCTTGCCAGCCGCATAAAGCCGTTCGAACATGGTTTCGGGCTCAATGGTCAGTTGGTAAAGCGAGAGGTGCTCCGGCGCGCGATTCAAAGCCTCTTTCAGTTCGGCCTTCCAGGCCTGCGGCGTCTGGTTGGGGCGGGCGTAAATCAAATCAAACGAGGCGCGCTCGAAAATCGAGGTGGCGGTCTGCACTGCCGCCATGGCCTCCGCAACAGTATGGAGGCGGCCCAAGGCCTTGAGATCAACATCGTTGAGCGCCTGCACGCCGAGCGAGACGCGGTTGACCCCCGCTGCCCGATAGCCACGAAACCGGTCGGCCTCGACACTGGTAGGGTTGGCTTCCAGCGTGATTTCCGCCCCCGGCGTCACGCTCCAGTGCTTGCCAATGGCATCAAGAATGGCAGCGACGGTTGAAGGCTGCATCAGGGATGGCGTGCCGCCGCCAAAAAACACCGATGAGACTTTGCGTCCCGGCGTGAGCCGCGCCCGATGCGCCAATTCGGTCTCGAAGGCCGCCACATAGCGCGCCTCGTCCACGGGCTTGGCGCGGACGTGGCTGTTGAAATCACAATAAGGGCACTTCGACAAACAAAACGGCCAATGCACGTAAATGCCAAAGCCGGGGTCGAATCGATCAGGAACAGCGCTCGCCATGAGAGCCCTTATGGCACGGGCGCGCGCGCAGTGTAAGGGGTGGCGGCAGCGGCCCTTGTTGGCAATCCACGCAACCGCGCACCAGTCTGGCGGCACTCAAAATCACGTTGCGGAGGAATTCCGGCGCGAGGCCGCTTTTTGGCTCGCCACGCCAAAGAGCTGAAATTTTGCATGAAACTCGCGCTCCCGCACCGAGCGGGGCGGGTCTGGCGAATTGCCATGTGGCGATAAATCTGGCACCTTGACTAAAGTTGCACGACGGAGGGTGCCATGCGGTTCATTCGCTTTTTTGTGGCTGGCGCTTTGGTTGCCGGCCTGACAGGGACGGCGCTGGCGCAATTTCGCAACATGTCCTGCGCTGAGCTTTATGCGCGGCGCAACGCCATTTACAAGAATGAGGGCCTGTGCTTCCACACGGCGCGGGCCATTCGCATGTTTGGCAATGCCGGCTGCAGCTATGACAATGCCGCTGATGTGCCTTTGTCGCGCTATGAGCGGGCGATCGTTGCGGCCATAGCGCGCGAAGAACGCGAACGCGGCTGCCCGCGTTAGGGCGGCTGGTTGCTGATCTGCCCGCAGCCATGCTTGAGGCGGTTGCCTGCGGCTTGACAAGTTGGGGCGAGGCGGGCACCGCACCCGAAGCCCCAAATCGAGAGCGACGCCATGTCTTTTATTCCTGCCTGGCCCCTGATGGCGACCTTCACGCTGGCGAGCTTTCTGCTGGCGGTGACGCCGGGGCCGGACATGACCCTGTTCATGAGCCGCACCATGGCCGGCGGGCCGCGTTATGGCATTGCGGCGCTGCTGGGGGCGACAACGGGCATGTTCTGCCATGCCATGCTGGCGGCCTTCGGCCTTTCGGCGCTCATTGCCGCCTCGGTGCCAGCCTTCACTTTCATCAAGGTGGTGGGCTCGGTCTATCTCTTGTGGCTGGCCGTCGGAGCCATCCGCCACGGTTCGGCCCTGTCGATCAAGCGCGAGGGTGGCGTGCCGAGCCTGCGCGCCACTTACCTCACCGGCATTGGCATCAACCTCACCAACCCCAAGGTGGTGTTGTTTTACGTCACCTTCCTGCCGCAGTTTGTCGATCCGCACAGCCCGCAGGCCAGCCACACCATCCTGTTTCTGGCGCTGTTCTTTTTAGTTTTGGGCACCATCGTCAACGCCACTTTGGTGATGGTTGCGGGAAGGTTCCTCAAGCTGCTGCGCGACAACCCGCGCGCCATGCGCCGGTTCGATTATGGCTTTGCGGCGCTGATGAGCGGCTTTGCCCTGAAACTGCTGACCGCGCAGGGACGCTGAGGGCTGCCGCGCGCGGTTTTGGGGTCGAGCGATTTTGTGCATTACTAAATTGATAATGCACAAA
>DAICZI010000157.1 GCA_027311205.1 Beijerinckiaceae bacterium
CATATGGATATGCGCCGCACCGGCGTCGAATCGGCCCAGCTGCTGCGTCGCCTGCTGTCCGGCACGCCGTCGCATCTGGCCAGGACACGCCTGCCGATCGTGCCGCCGACAGTAACGATGCTGACCGGCGCTGATGCGGATGGCCGGGCCAGAGGCTGTTATCTGCACCATGGCGCTGGCGCGACCGGACGTTTCAGCGCTCGCCGGATTCAGGTGCACAACATGCCGAAATACCGGAAAGTGTTCGAGGAGGCGAAACTTGATCTGGGGGTCGCTTTCGACATTGTGCGAACCGGCGACCCGGCAGAGCTTCTGCTGAATTATGGCCCTGATCTGGGAAGGCCGCTCCACATTATTTCTGACCTCGTGCGCTCGTTTCTGTGGGCGGCGCCGGGCCACGATTTCATCGCTGCGGATTATTCCTCCATCGAAGGGAGATTCGCCGCCTGGAGTGCTGGTGAGGTCTGGAAAGTGCAAGCCTATGAAGCTCTTGATCGCGGCGAAGGCGAGGGCATCTATGAATTGATGGCAGCGTCGATCTATGGCGTGCCTGTGGGGCGAGTCACCAAGAAACAACGTCAAACTGGCAAAGTCGCAGAGTTGTCGTGCGGCTATCAGACGGGAGCCGGTGGCATCCGCCGATTCGCCCGGTCGGCGGGCATAAAATTGCACGAACTCTATCCACCCATGTGGGAATCAGCCGATCTGGAACGGCGCAAATATGTCGAGGAAAGATTCAAGCAGCGCGTCGCTGCGCATGACCCGAACGTCATCCTCGGGCGCGAGGGCTGGATCGCCGCCGAACTGATCAAACTGGGGTGGCGGGCCAAACACCCGATGATCACAAAGGGCTGGGGCAATCTCGAAGACGCTGCCGTGCAGGCCGTCCAGAACCCCGGCACTGTGGCAATCGCCCAGGGAGTGGAGTTTCTGGTGGCGCACGGTTTCCTGTGGGCCAGGCTGCGCTCAGGGCGCTGTTTGGCCTATGGCTCGCCGCGTATGGACATGGTTGAAGCGCCGTGGGCCGACAAGACACTGGAGCCCGCCAAGCGCGAGCGGAAATTGTCGATCACCGCCCGGCGTGTCGATGGCGCGAATGAGCAGTGGGGCCGCTACCCAATCTATGGCGGCATGTTGTTCAACAACATCGTGCAGGGCCAGGCCCGCGATATTCTGGTTCACGGTATGCAACTGGCTGAAGCCGCTGGCTACCCTGTCGTTCTGCACACACACGACGAGATCGCCGCCGAGGTTCCGCACGGTTTTGGCGATCTGGCCGCGTTTGAAAAACTGATCTGCGATTTGCCGAATTGGGCCGCAGGGCTGCCCATGACGGCAAAAGGCTGGCGCGGCAAGAGGTATCGGAAAGACTGAAAACGCAAAACCCGCCCTGCGTATCCAGAGCGGGTTTTACGAGATGGCCGACTACGCCAATCGCCCTTCTTGTTATCTCGGGTTTTCGCCCGAGTCAAGATTGGAGGCTCGAACCCCTACGCAAAACCTGAAATGGGTCAAACCTTCAATTTTGATCGTCAATACTTCTTTCCGCCAGTGGCCTGCCGCGCGGCTTTTGAGTGATCGTAGCGCGTCAGATTGTAGGCTATTTTCTCGACCGTGGCGCCACCGAGGTCGAGCCCAAGGTAACCAGCGAGATCGCAGATGCGGATAACGGCGTCCCCAAGTTCAACCTCGATTCTGGGCCGGTGAGGCAAATGGTCATCCATCAGGCCCTTGCGATGGCCTTCCATGGCCTCAGCAAGCTCAGAGACAATCAACATCAGAGCCGCAGGGACGAAACTGTCATCCCTACCACCCCACCAACCGGCATCCCTGGCGCGCTGGTGGCAGAGATCGCGGAGACGGTTAAGCTCCTGCGCCGCTATGTTTTCTGCCCCAGTTTTCATATGTGTCATGGTTCTCTCCTTGTTGTCATATCGTTTTGTTCTTTGTAGGCAGTTTGCTCCAGCGGCGCGTCTTTTTGACTTCAGGCGGCTCGCGCTTTTCGGTCGTCAGATTATGAATCTGCGTGCTCAAAGGTTCCCAAAGATCAGAAGCTTTTTTAGCTCGCCAGCTAAGGCAATCGCACGCTGCATCGCGGCGTTTGTCTCTTCGTCTTTAATTCCGCTCATGAGTATATCCCTTCGGTTGGTGAAAAATCTTTAGGGTTAAGCCGCTCCCCCGGCTCCAGCGCCAGAAGCGCGCCCTGGCGGGTGAGATAGAAAGCAGATCGTACGCTAGTAAACCCAACGTAGATTCGGTGTTTGGCAAAGCCTTCAAGCAAAAGTGCTTGCCACTCTGGAAAGTCTCGATCGTCGCTGGTGATGTAATACTGATTGCAATAAGACACCCCCGCTTCATTCGGCAGCCCCAGCGCGTGCCGAGCTAATTCTTTCTGGCGAGGGGTCATGACTTAGACTCCATAGCTTCATTGATAAAGTCTCGGATAGCGACGATGGCTTGTCTTGCTTCGTTCCGTGTCGCAAAGGCACGGCCATCACCAAGTGGGCCGTAATCCCAAGGCCCATTTTGCCACCTTACTTTATCAAACCTGTAGCCGGGGATTGTCCAATACTCTGTGTCCAAAGCAGGCGCTTCCATCATCGGCCTCGGGTATTTCACTCGCGCGGATTCCTTGGCGCGAAGGGTTTCGAGTTCAGCTTGCGTATCATGCAGTTGCGTACGCATAGCTTCCATCTGTTCCAATAAATCGGATATAACGCAGCGCAGTTTTTCCGAAAGCGAATCGTCACTGAAATCGTGGTTTACCATTTGCACCAGATCCTGCACCTTAAGCCGGAGTTCTGCAAGTTCCGCCATATCCGCTTTATACTGTTTCGCGTTAACCGGCACCGTCCAATCTTGGTAAATATCGTTGTCTAACTCAATTTCTTGAGTAAGCAGCCATGTTCCATTGCGAAACGAAACTGCGGGGGCGTAGTTAGGCATCATTTTTCCTCCAAAGGTTCACCAATGCTCAATACGCAGGGGACTATTTCATAATCGTCCCGGTCGCGGGGGTTTTCGTAACCAATGAACTTTTTATCGTCGTCAGGAATGCCTTCCCAATCAATGACCCTGACCTCCTCCCAAATCTGGCCACCCTTGCACCAGGTCGTGAGCCAACCGCGCGCGCTGCGCAGCGAAGTCCAAAGACGGAAAGCGTGGCCTTCGGCAGGCTCCTGCCACGACCCCTGCTGGCCTCGAATTTGGAAAGTGAAGCCGGTCGACTTTTGCCGGATGATGTAATGTGTGATCATGGAAGACTCCCTTCCTCTTTCAACAATTCCTGCAACCATTTTGCAACAACGGTGAAATCATCAGTCAGGCTGCAATTATTCTCGTGGCGCCCCCCATCGATCGTCCACATTCGCCAGGCATCGACTTCGTTTGGACAAATAATGTCCAATTCGATATCCGTCAATTCAGTATGCCACTCGAATTGAACGCCACCATCGCAATTGTCAGAAACAACTTGTGGGGCAGAAATACCAATGGAGCATACTTGGTCTAAAAGCCCTAAAGCGAAATGAATCGTCTCGAAAGACTTTGGCAATGGCCCCAAGCCAGCCCAGTCTTCTGGAATTTTAAGGCGCTTGCGCACAGCAGGCCACCACGAATGCCTCGACAGACTTTCGGCTAAATTCTTAGGTTCGGTCATGGCTCAATCCCCTTGTTTTTGAGCAGCCAATTCGAGACATGCAATTGCCCGTCGATCTGGCGCATCTGGCTGAGCGGAATCCAGTGGAATTCGCCGTTGATCACCAGGCGAACCGCCCTGCCGCTGATGTAAATTTTGTCCTCCGGAGTGATTTCAGAGAACTCGCGCTCCTCCGATTCGGATAAAGCATCCAATATGGGCGAAAGTGCCGCCAAGCCTTTCATGATTTTGCCTCCCCCAGATCAACACGCCACAAAGCCACCGCCGCCTTGATCGTCTCAAGTTGATCGGCAACGGTCGAGGGCCGAATACTGTTGTTCGTGAGGCATAGCAGAAGGGCTTCGTCCTCCAGCGACCAGGCATAATCGACCAAAATGTTGATAACCAGTTTCAGGTACTGGTGCCGAGGCATCCCCTCTGCCGAATTGCGCTCGACTGCTGCGGCTCTGCGTTTCTCGCGTGCGTCGGGGCTCGAATCAACCGTTATGAGCTCGTCTCGCATTATCACAACCCTCGATATGGCGGCAATCATAGCCGACCTGCGGAGCATAATATCGACAGTCATTTGCGCCCCCGAGCCTTCAATTTCTCCAGACGGGCTTCCTGCGCCGCAAGCTTACGCGCCACCCACCGGCGCTGCTGCCGGGTCACGGTCGGCGAGGCGACCCCTTCGATACGGGCTCCTGCCGACGCGCCGCCGACATGCGGCAGCCAGCGGGACGGATTGCGAGGCAGCATTCCGACTTTCACCCGCACGAGTTCGCCGTCCTTGTTGGGAACATTCCCATAGATCGGACGCGAATAGCCTGCCGGATCATGCGCCGGGTTGCGACCAGGGTGCTTATCGTAGTGGGCATAATCAAACATGGCTGGCTCCTGTTGCTGCGGGTTGAAGCGGTGCGCCCTTTGTGCGCCCGGCCAAGCGGCTTGTCAAGCCCCAGCGCAACACATCGTTGCGTTTCGCAACATATCGTTGACTTTTGCATCATTTCTGGCTACGACCCTCTTGACGCCCGCGCAGCGCCGTGCCTCTATGGCGCAGGAGATCAAAATGATTGTCGATGACATTATCGCTGCTTATGGGGGTGCTGCGGCTCTGGCCCGGCGGCTGCACATCAACCGCTCGACAGTGTTGCGCTGGAAACGCCAGCAACGCATTCCTGCCGACCGCGTTGTTGAAATCTCGCTGATCCTGGGGCCGGAATTTCCGAAAGAGCGCGTGCGGCCTGATATCTACGGGGGAGACGCTGCGTGAGCGCCTTTTACAACGAATTTGACCCCTACCCGGCACAATGGCTGCGCAACCTCTCGGCAAAGGGCCTCATTGCGCACGGCCATATCGATGGCCGCTCAATCCTGGAGTTGACCCCTGATGACCTGCGAGGCCGAACCCAAGTTCATCTGTTTGCCGGTATCGGCGGATGGAGCTACGCCCTGCGATTGGCCGGATGGCGCGACGACAGACCTGTTTGGACAGTCTCTTGCCCTTGCTTTGTGGCTGGCACCCTGGTTATGACCCGCAAAGGCTGCACCCCCATTGAATCCGTGCAAATTGGCGATGAGGTATTGACGCA
>DAICZI010000158.1 GCA_027311205.1 Beijerinckiaceae bacterium
GAATTACGTCTCGCTCGACGGCAACATCGCCTGCATGGTCAACGGTGCGGGCCTTGCGATGGCGACGATGGACTTGATCCAGTTGCATGGCGGCGCGCCGGCGAATTTCCTTGATGTCGGCGGCGGCGCGACCAAGGAGAAAGTGACGGCGGCTTTCAAGATCATCACCGATGATCCGAACGTGAAGGGCATTCTGGTCAATATTTTCGGCGGCATCATGCGCTGCGACGTCATTGCCGAGGGCGTGATTGCAGCGGTGAAAGAGGTCGGCCTGAAAGTGCCGCTTGTGGTGCGGCTGGAAGGCACCAATGTCGATCTCGGCAAGAAAATTTTGCGCGAAAGCGGGCTGAATGTGATCCCGGCCGATGATTTGGATGATGCCGCGCAGAAAGTTGTGAACGCGGTGAAGGCGGGGGCCTGATCCATGACTTCCCTCGTAGCCAATTTGTCCCCCGACATAACGGCTTGGGTGGTCGTCGCCTTGGCCTACCTTGGATTCGTGATCGTCAGCAAGCGCTTGGCGACGGCGCGCTACAACGCCAGCATGGCACGCATCCAGGACTCGATAAAAATTCAAAACGAAGCGATCGCGCTGCAAAAGCAGGCGAACTTGTTACTCCAAGAAATCCGTGACTCTTTAAGGGACCAATAGAATGTCCATTCTGATAACCCGTGAAACCCGCGTCATCACCCAGGGGTTCACCGGCAAGAACGGCACCTTCCATTCCGAGCAGGCTTTGGCCTATGGAACGAGAATGGTGGGCGGCACCTCGCCGGGCAAGGGCGGTTCCGTGCACCTCGGCCTGCCGGTGTTCGACACGGTGCTCGAAGCCAAAGCTGCCACGAACGCTGACGCCTCAGTGATATACGTGCCGCCGCCGGGCGCGGCTGATGCGATCTGCGAGGCGATCGACGCCGAAATCGCGCTGATTGTCTGCATTACCGAGGGCATCCCTGTGGCCGACATGATCAAGGTCAAGCGGGCGCTTTCGGGCTCGAAATCGCGGCTGATCGGCCCTAATTGCCCTGGTGTGATGACAGCGGGTGCCTGCAAGATCGGCATCATGCCGGGCAATATTTTCAAGCGCGGGTCGGTGGGCATTGTCTCGCGCTCCGGCACGCTGACCTATGAAGCGGTGTTCCAGACGACCCAGGAAGGCCTCGGCCAGACGACGGCAGTCGGCATTGGCGGCGACCCGGTGAAGGGCACCGAATTCATCGATATTCTGGAAATGTTCCTGAAAGACGATGAAACCAAATCGATTGTGATGATTGGCGAAATTGGCGGCGCGGCGGAAGAAGATGCCGCGCAATTCATTGCCGATGAAGCCAAGCGCGGTCGCAAAAAGCCGATCGTGGGTTTCATTGCGGGGCGAACTGCGCCTCCGGGCCGCCGCATGGGCCATGCGGGCGCGATTATTTCAGGCGGCAAGGGTGGCGCGGAAGACAAGATTGCGGCCATGGAAGCTGCCGGCATCCGCGTCTCGCCCAGCCCCGCGCGCCTTGGAAAAACCCTTGTTGACGTGCTGAAGGGTTAAAAAGGGAAGTGTGAATTTCATGGGCCTGACTTACGCCATGATCAAGTTGACGGAGGCGCCAAAGCCCCTGCACCGTCATGGCGAGCGCAGCGCTCCACGATGCAGGCCCTCGTTCGTGGATAGATTCTTCGCCATGGCGGTAGCGGCGTCACGCTCAACCCAAATTGCCCGGCCTCGCTGGCCGAAACCATCGAATCGAAACCAATGGGACAAAAGCCATGAATCAGCATGACCGCTCACTCGTGCAGGCCGACGATTCCTTTCTCAACGGTACCAACGCTGGCTATATCGAGGATCTTTACGCCCGCTATGAAGCGGATCCGCAGGCGGTGGATCCACAATGGCAGGCCTATTTTACCACCCTTGCCGACAACCGTGACATGGTTGAACGAAGCGCCAGCGGCCCCTCCTGGACGCGGACCAATTGGCCGATCGCCGCCCATGGCGAGTTGATTTCAGCGCTTGATGGCAATTGGGGCGTCACCGAGGCGATCATCGCCAGCAAGCTGCAGAGCAAAGCTGAAGGCGCGCCGGCTGTCTCGCAGGCCGATATCCAGCAGGCGGCGCGCGATTCGGTGCGCGCCATCATGATGATCCGCGCCTATCGGATGCGCGGGCATTTGCATGCCAATCTCGATCCGCTCGGCATTGCCCGCCAGCTTGATCATGAAGAACTGCACCCTGCGTCCTATGGCTTTACCGAATCCGACTACGACCGCAAGATTTTCATCGACCATGTGCTTGGCCTTGAATATGCGACCATTTTCGAGATGCTTGCCATATTGCGCCGCACCTATTGCGCCACCATTGGCTATGAATTCATGCACATTTCCAATCCACAGGAAAAAGCCTGGATTCAGGAGCGTATCGAGGGGCGGAACAAAGAGGTTGCCTTCACCAATGAGGGCAAGCGCGCCATTCTCACCAAGCTGGTTGAGGCTGAGGGCTTTGAGAAATACCTTGATGTGAAATTCACGGGCACCAAGCGGTTTGGCCTGGATGGCGGCGAGAGCATGGTGCCGGCGCTGGAGCAGATCATCAAGCGCGGCGGCGCCCTCGGCGTCCAGGAAATCATCCTGGGCATGGCGCATCGCGGCCGCTTGAATGTGCTCAGCCAGGTGATGGCCAAGCCGCACCGGGCCATTTTCCATGAATTCAAGGGCGGCTCGGCGTCGCCTGACAATATCGAGGGCTCGGGCGACGTCAAGTATCATCTGGGGGCTTCGTCTGATCGCGAGTTTGATAATAACTCGGTGCATCTGTCGTTGACCGCCAACCCGTCGCATCTTGAGATCGTTGATCCGGTGGTGCTGGGCAAAGTGCGCGCCAAGCAGGATCAACTGGCTGATACCCAGGAGCGCAACAAAGTGATGCCGCTCCTGATCCACGGCGACGCGTCCTTTGCGGGTCAGGGCGTCATTGCCGAATGCTTCGGGCTTTCCGGACTCAAGGGCCACCGCACCGGCGGCTCGGTGCATTTCATCGTCAACAATCAGATCGGTTTTACTACCTATCCGCGCTATTCGCGCTCCTCACCCTATCCCTCCGATGTGGCGAAGATGATTGAGGCACCGATTTTCCACGTCAATGGCGATGATCCGGAGGCTGTGGTGCATGTTGCCAAAATCGCTACCGAATTCCGGCAGAAATTCCATAAGCCGGTCGTGATCGACATGTTCTGCTATCGCCGCTTTGGACATAATGAGGGCGATGAGCCGAGTTTCACCCAGCCGCTGATGTATGCCAGAATTCGCAACCACAAGACGACGCTCGAACTTTATTCCGAAAAGCTGATGGCCGAAGGCCTGCTGACGCAAGGCGAAATTGATAAAATGCGCGCCGATTGGCGCACCAGGCTCGAAGCCGAATATGAAGCGGGCCAATCCTACAAGCCCAACAAGGCCGATTGGCTGGACGGTCGCTGGACCGGACTGAAAGCCGCCAGCGGCGCGGTGGACGATGACCGTCGCGGCCAGACTGGCGTTGATCTCGCCCGCTTGAAAAATATCGGCGAGAAGATCACCAGCGTGCCCGCAGATTTCAACATTCACAAGACCGTTCAGCGCCTGATGGATAATCGGCGCAAGATGATCGAGACCGGCCAGGGCATCGATTGGGCAACAGGCGAAGCGCTCGCCTTTGGCAGCCTCCTTGAAGAAGGCCACCGGGTGCGGCTGTCAGGCCAGGACAGCGAGCGCGGCACGTTCTCGCAGCGTCACTCCGTGCTGATCGACCAGCAATCCGAGGCGCGCTATGTGCCGCTGCGCCATATTGCCGAGGGCCAGGCGCGGTTCGAGGTCATCAACTCGATGCTGTCAGAAGAAGCGGTGCTTGGCTTTGAATACGGCTATTCGCTTTCCGAGCCCAACGCGCTCACCCTGTGGGAAGCGCAATTTGGTGATTTTGCCAACGGCGCGCAGGTGGTGTTTGACCAGTTCATCTCGTCGGGCGAGCGCAAGTGGCTGCGCATGTCGGGCCTTGTCTGCCTGCTGCCGCATGGCTATGAGGGCCAGGGGCCAGAACATTCCTCTGCACGCCTTGAGCGCTATCTGCAAATGTGCGCTGAAGATAATATGCAGGTCGCCAATCTTACGACGCCGGCCAATTATTTTCATGCGCTGCGTCGGCAGTTGCATCGGGATATTCGCAAGCCGCTGATCCTGATGACGCCCAAATCCTTGCTGCGCCACAAGCGGGCGGTCTCGACCCTGAATGATATGGCGACCGGCTCCTCGTTCCATCGCCTGCTGTGGGACGACGCCGAAAACCTCAAGGGCGAGGGCATCAGTCTGGCGAAGGATGACAAGATCCGGAAGGTCGTGCTCTGCTCCGGCAAGGTCTATTATGACCTTTATGAAGAACGCGAGAAGCGCGGCATTGATGACGTGTATCTGCTGCGCGTCGAGCAGCTCTATCCCTTCCCGCTGAAAGCGCTGGTGCATGAGTTGGCGCGCTTCAAGAAGGCCTCGGTGGTGTGGTGCCAGGAAGAGCCCAAGAACATGGGTGCGTGGAGCTTTGTCGAGCCCTATCTCGAATGGGTTCTGGGCCAGGTCGGGGCCAGGTCGAAGCGCGCCACTTATGTGGGGCGTCCGGCTTCCGCCGCGACGGCGACCGGCATGATGTCACGCCATCTGGCGCAACTGAAAGCGTTCCTTGACGAAGCGTTTTCGGTTTGACCGGGAGGACATGATGGTTCGGTTCTTCTGTCGCCTTGAGGTGCCGCTAGCGCGCTCAAGCGCTGACGTCACGCCGGAGGACGCGCATCTGACAAGGCCGCATGGAGCGCGCGACCGCATCATTCTGGCTGACTTGGGCTTGAGGTTTACCCTAGCCGCCCATCGCGTTTTCACCCGGTTTTGGCAGTTCATCCTGATTATCAACCAGAGGACGCCGCAAGGCGCTAGGATTCATGGCAACTGAAATTCGTGTTCCGACCTTGGGTGAAAGCGTCACCGAGGCGACGATTGGCAAATGGTTCAAAAAGCCCGGCGATGTTATCAAAGCCGATGAACCTTTGCTGGAACTTGAGACCGACAAGGTCACACTTGAGGTGAACGCGCCCGCTGCTGGCGTGCTCTCGGAAATCATCGCCAAGGCGGGCGAGACGGTGTCCCACAATGCCTTGCTCGGGCAGATTTCGGCGGGCAGCGGCGCTGCGGCTGCCGCTCCTGTCGCCCAGACGGTTTCAGCC
>DAICZI010000159.1 GCA_027311205.1 Beijerinckiaceae bacterium
GGCCGGGGCAGTCATGGTGGGCGGAGCCATGGCGGGCTGGGCAGCGGCGGGGTTCGCCATCGCGAGCGCTTTGGCTTTGCGCTGCGCCTGCTGCTGTTTCTGGAAGGCAAACATCTCAGGGATGAGCTGCGCCGAGGGGTGCAAATCCGGCCCTTCCAGCAAAGCTATTCCGGGTTGATTGATTTCCGCTTCGAGAAAGCCGCGCGGGTCTGAGGCAGCGGTTGTCAGATCGTCGTCGCCACGCGAGCCATAACCAAAGCGGCTCAGGGCCAGATAGCCTTGCTTGACATCAGGGGGGAGTGCCATCTTCAACCTCGGAAGGAGCTTTTGTTGGCGTGAAGATGTCACTTTGAAAATGACTTTTCGATGAACCGAACATGAAAAAAATGTAATGTGATCTGGAGGCCGCATCGCGCGGCTGCGACCTGATTGCCCCTTGGACAAGTTGCCTCTCATGACCTTCCTTGCAGTGTTCTTTTTGGTGCTCCTTGCGGCCCTTATGCTTCTGTATGGGTTCAATCTTGTCATGACGCGCCGGATCGAGCGGGCCTTTCCGCCGCGCGGCATCCGCGTCGCGGTTGATGGCGGGCATCTGCATGTGGTGGATATCAAGCCTGACGCGTCGCCGCGCGGCACCATCATCCTGCTGCATGGTGCCAGCGGCAATCTTGCCGACATGACCGGCGCGCTGGGCGAGCCTTTGGCGCAGCGTGGTTTTCGGGTGCTGGCTTTCGATCGTCCGGGCAGCGGTTACAGCGACCGTCCGGGCGGCGAGGCCGCTAGCCAGCCAGACCGGCAGGCGCACCTGGTGCGCCAGGCGGCAGCGGCGCTGGGCGTACGCGAGGCGATTGTGCTGGGTCATTCGCTGGCCGGGGCGATGACGGTGAATTTCGCGCTTGACCATGCCGATTTCACCCGTGGCGTGGTGCTGCTGGCACCGGTGACGCGGCCCTGGCCGGGGGGAATCGCCGCCTATTACCACATCGCCGCCTCGCGCTGGATGGGTCCGTTGTTCAATCGACTGATCGTCATGCCTGCCGGGTTGATACTGCTCAATCGCGCGATTGTGCGTGTGTTTGCGCCCAACCGTGTGCCGCCGAACTATGCCCGCGACACAGCTCCTGCCTTGAGTCTGCGCCCCAAGGCCTTTGCGGCCAACGCCCAGGATGTCACGGTGATGCACGCCTTTGTGACCCGACAGGCCCCGCGCGAGCCTCAGGTCAGTGTGCCCGTTGCCATCATCACCGGGAATCTTGATGGCGTGGTGCTGACGAAAATCCATTCGTACGGGAGCGCCGCCGCCATCCCCGGCGCAAGTTTGACTGTTCTGGCCGGCGTTGGCCATTCACCGCACCATAGCCGACCCGGCGATGTGCTGGCCGGGATCGAGGCTTTGGCGCAACGCGTCACTTTTGGTGCTTAGGTGTCTAGTCCCGGCATTTGATGGACTGGATCAATTTTGAATCTCTGAATCTATGGGCCGCCAAGAATCAGAGGCCATGGATTTTGGGAACATCAATCGAGGCGACGGCGGAGTTTTGGGCGAAAGCTCTGCGCGATGCGAAGGCGCGCATTCGGCCCGATTACGTGGTCGAGGCTTTTGCAGACGATGACGCCGTGCTGGTGATCGACGAAACGGATTTCCTAAAGCCGGGCAAAGCATCGCGCGGCGATGGTTGGCCCTATACCGGCTCGGCTGGGAAGATCACGAACGGCCAGATCGGCGTGTTTGCGGCCTACGTTTCGGGCGTGGATTTGCCCGTGCCTCCCCTGGGTGTGATGAAGATGATGACGCCGAACATCGGGAGCCTTTCCTGATTTGAGGTATTTCTGAATTCATGAATTTATGGCTTCGTTTCGCCTTTCGTGTGCTCCCGTGCCTCACTGCTGCCAAATGCATCTTCCCAAGCGCTTGGGTTTATGCTAACTTTCAATAGGCGGACGGCTTTACGAATTGATGGTCTCCGGGTCGTGATTTATCCAAACGACCTTCGCCCCCCACACGTCCATGTCCTTGGGGCAGGAACCGAAGCTGTGTTTATTCTCGACTGCCCTGCGGGGCCGCCGACCTTGCGCGGGAGCTTTGGTTTCGCCACTGCCGAACTGAACCGCATAGCCTCGGCTCTTGCCGCCAATATAACCGCACTATGTGCCGAATGGGAGCGCGTCCATGCCGATAAATGATAGTGACCGCCTCGCCGCCGAAACAACGTTGCAAACCCAATTGCCGGGCGTGCCGAAGGCTATCCACGCCCGCTATGACCGCCGGGTGTCGCGGGTGATCGTTGGCCTGGATAACGGTTTGGAGTTGGCCTTTCCGCCGCGCCTGGCGCAAGGATTAGAGCAGGCCACGCCAGCCGATCTTGCCATCATCGAGATCAGCCCCTTGGGGGACGGCCTGCACTGGCCGGCGATCGACGCGGATTTGTACGTGCCAGGGCTGCTACAGGGCGTGTTCGGCTCCAAGAGCTGGATGGCTCGCCATCTTGGTGCAGCTGGGGGCAGGGCGCGCTCGGGTGCCAAAGTCGCCGCCGCGCGAGAGAATGGCCGCAAGGGCGGGCGACCGCGCAAGCGGGCGAGCGCATAGCAGCGGCCTGCCAATGTCTCCATCTCGACGTGACAGATGGCGGCGCGTGTCGACCTGGTTCCCAACGACCCGCTTTGCCCTCGGCGTCATGTGGCTGCGGGGAAGCGGCCAATTTGGAACTTGATGACAAGCCGCCGCGCAACAGACACATTACAAATCCACAATACAACTGTAATGCTAGGCGGATGCCAATTCGCGCAAGCCACGCCGGATCAGCGCGCTGGCTTCGGCACTTTCGCCCAAAGCCTGCAAGGCGACTGCCACCGCTGTTGCGGCTTGCGGGCGGCTGTAGCCCAGATTGACCAAAGCCGAAATGGCATCCTGCACCGGGCGCGGCACGGTTCGGTCGCCGCCTTCGCCCGCCAGCCGCATCGCGGCGGGATCGAGGCCGGGGGCGAAGGCCGGGGCCTTGTCTTTCAGTTCGGCCACGAGCCGCGCCGCCAGTTTGGGGCCTACGCCGGGCGCGCGCGCCACGGCGGCCTTGTCCTGCAAGGCCAGGGCCTGCGCCAGGTCAGCCGGGGGCAGGGTGCCAAGAAGCGCCAGCGCCACTTTGGCCCCTACGCCCTGCACGTTCTGCAAGATGCGAAACCAGTCGCGCTCGTCTTGGGCGAGGAAGCCAAAGAGCCTGATGGCGTCCTCGCGCACTTGCGTTTCAATCGCCAGCGCCGCCACTTCGCCGCGCGGGAGGCGCTGCAGGGTGCGCGTCGAGCAGAACACCACATAACCGACACCGCCGACATCAATGATGGCGTGATCTTCATCGACCGAATCCACAAGGCCCCGCAACTTGCCGATCATGCCAGCCTCTTGAGCCGCTGGAGGGACACCCGATGCTGGGCATGGGTGATGGCGACCGCCAGCGCATCAAAGGCATCGGCGCTGGTTGCCGTCGCTTTGGGCAGCAGCACCTTCACCATCATCGCCACCTGCGCCTTGTCGGCATGGCCCGCGCCAACCACGGTTTTTTTCACGACATTGGCGGCATATTCGGCAACCGGGCATCCCGCCAAAGCTGGAGCCAGAAGCGCGATGGCGCGTGCCTGGCCGAGCTTCAGGGCGGATTGCGGATCGCGGTTGATGAAGGTTTCTTCCACGGCCGCCTCATCGGGCTGATGGGTGGCAAACACCGCCGCCAGCCCATCGTGAAGCTGGCGCAAGCGCTCTGCCGTGCCGAGCGCCGCGTCGGAACTGATATGCCCGCAGGCGACGAACGCCAGATGCGTGCCCTCCTGAGTGATGATGCCCCAGCCAGTGTGGCGCAATCCCGGATCAATGCCGATAATGCAGATCGGGCCTTTGGCTCCGGGAAGGGGTGACATCAACCGCCCATGCGCGCCATCAGCGCGTCGGAGACCTCAAAATTGGCATAGACCGACTGCACATCGTCATTGTCTTCCAGCGAATCGATCAGTTTGATGATTTTTTCGCCGGTCTCATCATCGACTGCGACGGTATTTTGCGGACGCCAGACGAGGGCCGCCTTGCGCGGCTCGCCAAATTTGGCCTCCAGCGCTTTGGCGACATCGCGCAGTCCCTCCAGCGAGGTGATGACCTCATGGCCATCGTCGCTGCTGGTGACATCGTCCGCGCCGCATTCCAGAGCGGCGTCAATCATGGCGTCAGCGCTGGCGACTTTCAGCGGATATTCGATCACGCCAACCCGGTCAAACATGAAGCTTACCGCGCCGGTTTCGGCCAAGGCACCGCCGGATTTGGTGAAATAGGAGCGCACCTCGCCCGCCGTGCGGTTGCGGTTGTCGGTCAATGCCTCGACAATCACGGCAACCCCGCCGGGGGCGTAACCCTCGTAACGCACTTCGAAATAGGTTTCGGCATCGGCACCCGAGGCCTTGCGAATCGCCCGCTCGATGTTATCGCGCGGCATGTTTTCTGCCCGCGCCTCGATGATGGCCGAGCGCAACCGTGCATTCATAGCTGGATCAGGCAGGCCAGCTTTGGCGGCCACCGTGATTTCACGTCCGAGTTTGGAAAACAGTTTGGCGCGGATTGCATCCTGCTTGCCCTTTTTGTGCATGATATTCTTGAACTGGCTATGACCTGCCATGCTACCCTCGATATTATCCTGCCGCGCCGCCAGCAAAGCGGCCCGGTCTCCTGCCCTCACGACAAAACTGCCGCCGGTGGAAGCTGATGGGCGCGGCACCTCTGGCGGGGTGTCTGTTGCGCTTGCGGCGACCGGTCGGTTATTTGGCCGCAGACTCTATACGCTGGCGCGGCCCGCCTGCAAAGCGGCGCGCAACATGCTAAAGGCGGCTCATGGCGCAGCGGTTTTTCATTGGAATCATGTCGGGCACGTCGATGGATGGCGTCGATGCGGTGCTGGCGCAAGAGCAGCCGGGCGGCCTGATTCGGCTGGCGCGTGCCAGCGTTGCAATGCCGACGGCCCTGGCGGCTGAATGTCTGGCGCTCAACCAGGCCGGCGCCGATGAATTGCATCGCGCGGCCCTTGTCGCCGCGGCAATCGCGCGGCTCTATGCCGAGGCAACGCAGCAGGTGCTGGGACAGGTCGGCCTTGCGCCCTCTGCCATCAGTGCCATCGGTGCGCATGGCCAGACGGTGCGCCACCGCCCTGATGCGGGCTATACCTGCCAGTTGCTCGACGGTGCGTTGC
>DAICZI010000015.1 GCA_027311205.1 Beijerinckiaceae bacterium
ATCCTGGTGTAGGCAAGCGTCGCCGCGGCGCTGTCAATCGCCGCCTGGTCGGATTTAACCTGCGCCGCCAACTGCGCCACAGTGGCACGCTGGGTATCGGCCTGCTGCGAGGTCACGGCCCTGGATGCCACCAGCCCCTCATAGCGCTTGAGATCGCGCTGGCCATTGGCGAGCAGGGCCTCATCCTGTGCTTTCTTGGCCTGCGCCTGTTCCAGCGCCGCCTGATAGGTCGCCGGATCAAGCGTTGCCAGCAGATCCCCTTTCTTGACGTTCTGCCCTTCCTTGAAATCAAGGCTCGTCAACGTGCCCGCAATCTGCGGGCTGACCGCCACAGAATTCAGCGCATTGACCGTGCCGACAGCATCGACATAGACCGGCACGTCCATGGTGGCGACTTTGGCAACCAGCACGTTGGGCGGCGGCCCGGAGATTTTGCCTTTGCCACCGCCTGGCGCCCCGCCACCCAGGGCCCCAGCCACGCCCTTGCCGCCAGCCGGGACGCCGGTCTTTTCTGGCGTGGTTTTATGCATGAACACCAGCCAGACCAGCCCGGCCAGGATGGCCAGAAACAGCAGTTGGCCGAGGCGAGGCAAAAGAGCTTTCATGTGATCAGGCAATCCAGGGGTGCATTGGGTGAGTGGAATTGTTGCGCATATGGTTTTCTTCGCCGCGATTGCGACTATCTGATGGTGGTTGATGCGCCGCTGCCGCCCAGCCAGCCGCCGCCCAGCGCCTGATAGAGGCTGACAAGGGCGTTCAGCCGTGCGAGGCGTGTCGCAACCAGCGCGTTGCCGGCGGTAAACAGGCTGGTTTCGGTATTCAGCATGGTCACGAGATTGACGATTCCAGCCTTCAACTGCAACTGCGAGAGATTGTAGGCCTTCTGCGAACTGGCAAGCGCCCGGCGCTGCAAGCTCTCTTGCTGGGCAAGATATCGCAACGAGGCAAGCGCCTTGTCGACATCGGTAAAGGCCGAAATCACCGATTTTTTGTAATCGGCAATCAATTCGTCCTGACGACCCTTGGTCTGGTCGAAAGTCGATTGCAGGCGACCATTATCGAATATCGGCGCGGTCAGCCCGGTTGCCAGCGAATAAAACAGATTGCGCGGACGCAGCAGCGTCAGCAAAGCCTGGCTTTGGAAGCCGCCCTGTCCGGTGAGCGTAATCGACGGGAAGAAAGCTGCCCGCGCTGCCGTGAGGCTGGCGGCATTGGCTTCCAACTGGGTTTCCGCAGATGCCACGTCCGGCCGCCGCTCCAGCAATTGCGCTGGCAGGCCCGGCGCAACGCGCGGCACGCGCACGCTGGTGAGCCCCCTGCCACCCAAATGCAGCGTCTCGGGTGGCACGCCCACCAGCAAAGCCAGCGCTGCCTCGTTCTGTGCGACCGTAAGCCGCAACGGAGGCACCGAGGCGGCCAGCGTATCCACGATGTTCTGTTGCTGCGCCTGATCCAGCGCGGTGGCGGTACCCGCCGCCAACTGCCTGGAGATCAAGGACAGCACCGAGCGCGCATTGCGCAAATTGCCCAGGGTATTGGCCGCTTGCTCGCGGGCCGCCAGCACTGCAAAATAGGCGTTGGCGGTGGCCGCCAGCGATGACAGCCGCACCGTTTCGGCATCAAATTCACTCGCCAGTGCAGTCTTTTGCGCAGCCTCCGCCGTAGCGCGGTTCTTGCCCCAAAAGTCGATCTCGTAGGTCGCGGTCAGGCCAAGCTGATGGCTGTCCTGCGCGGGCGGATTGACTGGCCCATCATTGGCCGATGCCTTTGAATGGCTGTAATTGCCATTGAGATTGACCGTCGGCAAAAGCGGTGCACCTGCGAGCGCGGCTCCGGCATTGGCCTGCGCAATCCGCGCCTCCGCCGCCGCAATGTCAAAATTATCCGCCAGGGTCCGGTCGGCCAGACGGTCGAGCTCAGGCTGATGAAACGACCGCCACCAGCGCGCATCAATCTGCGCGGCGCGGGCCCTTTGCCCCACATAATGCTGTGGAATTGCAGGATTTATGGCGCTTTGGCGCAAACTCGGCACGCAGCCCGCCAAGGCAGGCACCAGAACTGCCAGGATAAGGGAGGGAGAAAATTGCAAGCCACAAGAATCCGTTAACAAATCATCAACACCAGCTTATGCCAGCAACCGCACACCATAGCAATTGCGCCGGGATGGTGGAGTGCGCGCGCCCCCGGTTGCCGCCAACCCGCCCCCCAGCTACATTGCGGGATTACCCACGACGAGGATTGCCATCATGAAAATTGAAGATGTGCGGGCCAAGGCCTTTGCCATGCCGCTCACCAACCCGTCTTATCCGCCGGGCCCCTATCGTTTTTACAACCGCGAATACCTGATCATCACCTATCGCACCGACATGGACGCCCTGCGCGCCGTGGTGCCCGAGCCGCTCGAAATTGTCGAGCCGCTGGTGAAATATGAATTTATCCGCATGCCCGATTCCACCGGCTTTGGCGATTATACCGAGACGGGGCAGGTCATCCCGGTCAGGCTCAATGGCGTTGATGGCGGCTATGTCCACTCGATGTTTCTGGATGATGATGCACCGATTTCGGGCGGACGCGAAATATGGGGTTTCCCCAAAAAGCTCGCCAAGCCGAAAATTCACCACGAGGGCGACGTCATCCACGCAACCTTGCATTATGGCAAGTCGCTCGTGGTCAATGCCTCGGTGGGTTACAAGCACCGCATTATCGCGGATACAACACCCCTCCTGAAGGCGATGCTGGCACCGAGCTTCCTGCTGAAAATCATCCCGCATGTCGATGGCACCGTCCGCATCTGCGAGTTGGTGCGCTATTTTCTCGAAGATGTGCAGATCAAGGGGGCCTGGGCGAGCCCGGCGGCCATCGAGTTGCACGCCCATGCTTTGGCGGATGTGTCGCGCCTGCCGGTGCGCGAGGTGGTGTCGGCCGCCCATTACATCGCGGATCTGACGCTGGGCCTCGGCGAGGTTGCGTTTGATTATCTTGATCCCAAAGCCAAGCCCTGATCAAAATCGCGTGGGGCGTGGCCTTGGCCTGGTCAGGGCTTCGGCGGTGAGGGGTTTTTCAAAGCGCAGCGCGTCGGTGCCGTCTTCGTAAAACTCCTCAATCCGGGCAAATTCGCGATAGCCGAGCCGGCCATAAAGCTGGATCGCCGCCTCATTGTCCGGGCGCACCTCCAGACGCAGCCAGTGCGCGTCGCGCAACCGCGCGGCGGCTTCGCAAGCCGCCATCAATTCCCGGCCAATCCCGCGCCCACCATAGGCGGCAGCGACGGCGATGGAATAAAGCCGCGCCACAATGGAGCGGCGATGAAACGCCACCAGGGCATAGCCGCAAACGACATCATCGCACTCGGCCACCAGCAAGACCACCGTTGGCGCGCCAATATAATAGCGCAGGCTGTCACGCGGCAGCTGGTCATGGGTGAAGGCTGCCATTTCCAGGCGCTCAATGGCGTTGAGGTCATCGCTGCGGGCGGCCCTTATGCGCGCGGAGCCTTGAGCGTGCATCAGCGTGCGCCTGCCAGGGGGAACGTCCATGTCTCGGTCAGCGTGCGGGCCTCGGCGGCCAGAAAAATCCGCACATCGACGCTGGTGCCAGCGGGCACGGCGAGATCAACTTTGGCCCGGTAACCGGCCAGCGCTGGATTGGCCTCACCGTCGGCGTGCAAAATCTCCGCGCCCGTGGCTGCTGTATTGATCTTGATGGCGCGTGCATCCTCGGCAAACCAGGCCACGTCACCATCGGCAAAATCCACCATGACCCGCCACACCGTCTTGCCAGCCTGTTGGGGGGGCGTTGGCAGCGGAATGATGAAGCTGTTGATGGCGCGCCCGCCAGGTGACAGGTGCGGCTGGTTCCCGGTCGCGCTGATGCGGTAGCGCAGGCGCAAGGGTTGGCCTGGCAGCGGCGGGGTGTCAGGCACAAAGCTCGCCGCGATATTGTGGCCGACATCATTCGGCGTCGGCGTCTCGACCAGTTGAATCCATCCCGCCCCGAAACCTGCCACAGGCTCGACCCAATAGGACGGGCAGCGCTCGTAAGTTTGGCTAATGCTCTGGTAGTGGCTGAAATGCCGGTCGCGCTGCATCAATCCAAATCCCTTCACCCCCGTTGCGGCAAAGGACGAAACCAGACGCTCAGCGGGGTTATGCAGAGGGCGCCACATATATTCGCCGGATTGGTTGTGGATCAGCAATCCGTCCGATTGATGCACCTCGGGGCGGTAGGCATCGCGCACACGCTGATCATTCTCGCCGCTCACGAATTGGCTGACAAGCGCCCCAAGCCCAAATTTGGCATCGGCCTTGCGGGCAAACAGCGTCGCTGTAACCAGAGTTGTGCTGATGTTGCCGGGGTAAATGTCAAATTGAAAGGCCCCGGTTGCCTCGGGCCCATCGAGCAGCGCCAGCACGCTGGCGTGGTCAGCATCGGCGTCGCTTGCGGCGATCCAGACTTCGCGAAAATAGGGCTCATCCTGCTTGTCGGAGGCGTCAGGGGCGCCGAGGCCGCGACATGCCGGGCCAGAGGCCTGGTTACGGCCGAAAAAGCGGAACTGGCTAGAGCCCAGAAAGGTCATCAGTTCATCGAGATGCCCCGGCGCGCTAAGCGGCCCCATGAGCCGAAACCCGGCAAAGCCGAAGTTGATCGGCAGTTGCCCCGGCTTCGGCCTCCCACCAAAATCGAACATGTCGGGCGCATAGGGGGCCGGTATCACGAGGTCATTGCGCATCGTGTTGATGGTCATGGCCCGCTGATAGGGGCCGCCGCGCTGATAGAGTTCGACGCGATAGGGGCTGCGGGCCCCGGAGCGCAAAGCCCTGGAAGGCAGGAATTTGATTCCCTGCCATTGGGCTCTTGATAGTTGGCTCAAGGCTTTTGGCAAAGTGTCGCGGGGTGAAGCATAAGGCGCTGCCGCCATCAGCCCAGCGCGGCTTTCCAGGCCCGCGAAATTGAAACTTGCGGGTTGGTGACGATGGGGCGTCGTTGCAAAGGCCTGAAGCGCCGAGCCACCAGCACCGGCGAGGCTAAAGCAGCGGCCAGAAAATGGCGGCGTGACAAAGGTTTGGCAAAAGCCTCATGCATGCGGACTGGCTCGTTCAGCGACAGAACGCCGGGTTTAGCTTAGGACAGCATCCCCAACAAGCCCTTCCCCCGAAACCAGGCCCTTCCCCCGGAAGAATGTCGACAAAGAGCGGTTTGGCCCGAATCTTGAACATGACATCCGTGCGGCAGCAGGACATCTCGTCATAGTGCCGCATTGAAACAGCCTGGAGCTTTTCGCCTTGCAAAAGGCCGGTCCTGGGACGTTGGGAGCAAATGCCGTGCTGAATGTGCCAGAATGGTTCGGATCTGCTGCCCCGCTTGCACCACTGCCAGGCCAGATTGTGGGATATCGCGCACCTGTCGATGGCCAGCCGCAAAGCGAGCTGCGCCCCAGCGGCAATGGCTGGCATTATGTCGCGGCCGACCAGCGCTTCCTCGTTGAAGCAGTCACCTATCAGACGGCAGCGCAGCATTTCGAGGCCTGGGTAGCCCTGTCGGAGCGTGCCCTGGAGGCCAACTGCTTCTATGGTCCGTGTTTCGCTTTGCCCGCCGCCCAGCACCTTGCTGCTTCCAGGCGTCCATCGTTTCTGCTGATCTGGGACGAAACCCAGGGCGAGCACACCAGATTATGCGGTCTGCTGCCCTTCACGCTTCGCCGGACCCTGACGGGGCAGCGGATTGCCGAAAATTGGCTGCATGATTTTGTGCCGCTGGGGACGCCGTTGATCGACCGCGAAAACGCGATCGAGACCGTTGATCTGATGCTGGATTGGCTCCGCCGCCAGAACAAGGGCATCGTTGGCCTGTTGTTTCGTAAATTGCACGGTGACGGCCCTATCGCCAGCTTGCTGCGCACCCGCGCCGCCCTGACAGGGCGCGAAATCCGCGAGTTCGACCGGCACCAGCGCGCGGCGCTGCCAGCGGGTGGTGACGGCGAAAGTGTGCTGGGGAGCGCACTGTCAACCAAAAAGCGCCGCGAACTGCGTCGCCAGCGCAATCGGCTGAGCGAGCAGGGCGAGATCACTTTTTCATCAGCGCGCCAGCCCAGTGATGTGCGGGCGGCGGTTGAGGAATTCCTCGTGCTTGAGGCCTCGGGCTGGAAAGGCGAGCATGGCAACGCCTTCCTCAATGATTCGAGCAACAGCACATTTTTACGCGCCATCACCAGGTTGCTGGCGCGCGATGACGAATGCCGCATTGACGCCCTGCGCCTTGATGGCAAGCCGATAGCCATGGGCATCGTGCTCCGTGAACGCGACAACGCCTGGCTATGGAAGATCGCCTATGACGAAGATTACGCTGCAACCTCGCCTGGCGTGCAGTTTCTGATGGATTTTACCCGCGTGCAACTCGGTGAGATCGGCGTGCGGCTAACCGATTCGTCCGCCATTCCCGATCATCCCATGATCAATCATATCTGGCGTGATCGGGTGTGCATCGCTGATACAATGATCTCGACCCAGATGCACCACACCAGGAATTTTACGCTGCATGCCTTTCTGGAAGGCTGCCAACGTCGAGTGCGAACCCTGGCCAAGACAATTTTTTACAGTCTGAAACGTCGCCGCCCCACTTGACGTCAGAACACCCGTGCTCAGGCGGGTCCTGACATGCCGCCGCACGTCCCGCGCCCTGCTTCTGCGCGCGCAGCGCACTCAGGCCGCGCCGTCTGCCACTTGCACATGCGGCGCTAAAGCGATAGCAGACGTCAGACACTAACCACCTGTTGCTGATATCTGGCCCCCAATGACCTATGTCGTCGTCGAAAATTGCATCAAGTGCAAATATATGGACTGCGTGGAAGTTTGCCCCGTCGATTGCTTTTACGAGGGCGAGAACATGCTGGTGATCCACCCGGACGAGTGTATCGATTGTGGCGTATGCGAGCCGGAATGCCCGGCGGAAGCCATCAAGCCTGATACTGAACCGGGCCTTGAGTCGTGGCTGAAACTCAACGGTGCCATGGCCAAATCCTGGCCCAACATTACCATCAAGCGCGATGCCCCGGCGGACGCCAAGGAATTTGATGGCAAGCCCGGCAAACTCGACGCCTATTTCTCCGATAAGCCCGGGCAAGGTGATTGAGCGATGGGGTTACAGGCACATTAAGCATGTCCGGAGCCGGTTCGGTTTGGGCGAAGCTTACCTTTGATTTTTGCCGGATGATGTGATATACGGATTGTTAACGAGTTGGACGGTTCCTCTCCGGAGAAAGTGACGCCTGTTTCCTGCCTTTCCAGGAAAATACCGGTACAACCTGCATTTTGATGCTGGTTGGCGCGCTGGTGTTGGGCGGCCTTTGCCGTGCGTGGGCTGTTGACCCCCCTCCCGTTAGAGGTCCGCGTAACATGGCAATGGATAATTCTGACGTCGAAAGCTTTACTTCAGCAACCAGTGAAGCGGGCTTGACGGCCTCGCGCCGCAAACCTGTTGCGGCAAGCAAGGTCGTAGCCAAGCCCGCGACAACGCGCAACGGCTTCAAGATTGGCGAATTGATTGTCTATCCGGCGCATGGCGTCGGCGAGATCAAGGCCATTGAAGAGCAGATGGTTGCTGGCTTCAAGCTTGAGCTTTTTGTCATCTACTTCATCAAGGACAAGATGGTGCTGAAAGTTCCGACGCCCAAGGCGACGGCTGTCGGCATGCGCAAGCTTGCCGAACCTGCGGTGATGAAGAGGGCTATGGAGACCTTGGCTGGACGGGCGCGTATCAAGCGCACCATGTGGTCGCGCCGCGCGCAGGAATATGAATCAAAGATCAACTCAGGCGATCTTGGGCAGGTCTGCGAAGTGGTGCGCGATCTTTACCGCTCCGAGTCGCAGCCTGAGCAATCCTATTCCGAGCGGCAGCTTTACGAGGCTGCGCTGGATCGTGTGGTGCGTGAAGTCGCCGCCGCCCATGACATCACCGAGACCGAAGCGACCCAACTGGTTGAAGCGCAACTGCAGAAAAGCCCGCGCCGCACCGGCAAGGGCACTGCTGAAGCCGGTGGCGACTCCTTGGCGGATGAAGTCGCCAGCGAAGTTGAAGGCGAAGTTGAAGAAGCGGCCTGAGTTGGCCGCGATCTGGACAAACTGAATCGTCATGGCGCGGAACCGAGCGACGAGGCAACCCTTGGGATGCCTCGCTGCATGCGAGGTCGCGGCGAGACACGGCTGATGCGGCTGGTTTGAGTCCCTCAATCCCTGAAATTGGCGCCCATCCGGTCCAGTTTGCGCAGCAGGGCTGGCCAGACCAGCTTTTGCGCCAGCATCTCCATCCCGCCTGACTGGGTCAAAGCAGCATTTTTGGCGATGACCAGCGGGTCGGTCGGGTGATCCATCGAATGATCGCCCAGCATCCTGGTGCGCACCTGCATGGTGCAGGCCCGCTCAAGAAAATACATCCGCAAAAACGCCTGGCTGCAGGTGCGACCCACGGCCAGCGTGCCGTGATTATGCAGCAGCATCAGGTTCTTGTCCCCCAGATCCTGCTGCAGGCGCGGGCGCTCGTCGAGGTCGAGCGCAACGCCTTCGTAATCGTGGTAGGCCAGTTCCGGCAGCACGAGCTGTGCGGTCTGGTTCAGCGGCAACAGCCGCTCCTTTGATGTCGAAACAGCGGTGCCATCGGGTGTGTGCAGATGCATCACGCAGCCAGCGTCCTCGCGCACCTCATGCACGGCCGAATGAATGGTGAAGCCCGCCGGATTGACCGGGAACGGCGAGGCGCCGACCGCCGTGCCATCCAGCCCGATTTTCACCAGGCTTGAAGCGGTGATTTCATCAAACATCATGCCGTAGGGATTGATCAGGAAATGGTGCTCCGGCCCCGGCAGGCGCGCCGAAATATGGGTGAAAATCAGGTCATCCCAGCCATAAAGCGCCACCAGGCGGTAGCAGGCGGCAAGATCAACGCGGATAGCGCGCTCAGCCTCGCTCATGGCCGGGGTGGATGGTGCGGTATGGACATTCATGATGCAACTCCATTCGTGATGCAGCTTCATTCATGATGCAGTGCCCGTGGCGGGCGCCAGGCCCATGATCTTGCCCAAAAGTCAGGCTAATCCGCATCCAGTTGAGGAGTCAACCATCTTTGCATGTTAACCGCCTGTTCAGCATAAGCGCGCGACACTGCACCTGCTGCTGAATTGCTACACCGGATTTTTGCCCATGTGCCGCTGGCTCGCTTATGTCGGAGAGCCGACGTTTCTTGACGATTTCGTATCGACCCCCGAGCATTCTTTGGTGGCGCAGGCGCTCCATTCTGAAGAAGCCGCCCACGCGACCCAGGGCGATGGCTTCGGTCTGGGCTGGTATGGCGAGCGCGACGTTCCAGGGCTTTACCGCGAGGTTCGCCCGGCATGGTCCGATGACAACCTCCTCAACCTTTGCCAGCAGGTGCGCGCCCATCTGTTTTTCGCCCATGTGCGCGCCGCAACTGAGGGCGCGGTGGCGCGCGCCAACTGCCATCCTTTCGTCAATGGCCGCATCATGTTCATGCATAATGGCCAGATAGGTGGCTTCACCAAGGTGCGACGCCAGATCGAGGCGCTCATCAATGATGAGTTTTATGCGCACAGAGCGGGCGCAACCGACAGCGAAGCGCTGTTTCTGGCACTGTTGTCGCAGGGCCTGTTGCCAGATCCGGTCACCGCCATGGCGCGCCTGCTGGATACGGCGGCGCGGCTGATGCGGCTGGCAGGCCTTGATGAGCCGCTGCGCTTTACCTCCGCGCTCAGCGATGGCGAGACGCTTTATGCGTTCCGCTGGGCGTCCGATGATCATGCGCCAAGTCTCTACTGGCGCGAGGCGGCAGGCGGCGTGTTGATCGCCTCCGAGCCTCTCGATCTTGCGCGCGAACATTGGCGCGAAGTGCCCAAGGGTTGCGTACTGATCGCCCGGCACGGCGCGCCCTGCCAGATCCGCTGCCTGAACGCGGTAATGCGCGCGGCGGCGTGAGCGACCCCTCAGGCGTTCACATCCACCAGACCCATCATGCCCATATCCTCGTGTTCGAGAATATGGCAGTGATACATGCGCAGGCCGGGCAGCATTTGCCGCACCAGCAGTTGCGCCGCCTGGCCACGCGGCACACTGATCACATCAAGCAGTGCCCGGCGCGGCGGCGGGGTCACGGCCCCGGTTTTCAGATCAACAAATGCGCGCACCTGAAACGAATTGCCGTGGATATGGAACGGATGGTCCATGTCGGTCGGGTTCTGCACCTCCCACAATTCGACCTGGCCGACTTTCGAGATCAAATCCACGCGGTTCATGTCGAAGGTGCGCCCGTTGATGGTCATGTCCATGCCCATGCCGCCCCCGCTCATGCCGCCCATCATCCCGCCCATGCTCTCGCCAAGCACCAGCGTGCGCGTCACAATGGGCGCGCCGGGCGGTTCGATGGCGCGCAGCGTCGAGGGCAGTGGCGGGATGGCCGCCGCCTTTGTATCGGCAACCTTGACGGTCAACAGATTCTGGCGGCTTTCGTCGGGGCGGGTTGGCCCCATCCAGCCGTGGTCATAGGCCAGCGTGTGCAGCACGTGCGTGCCGGGCGCGGCGAAATCCACCACGACATCGACCCGGCCGGCGGGTGGCAGAAACACTTCGCTTTGTCCGGGCACCGGTGCTTCCAGATAGCCGCCATCCGTGCCCAGCAGCGTGAACGGCGCCCCATCAAAGGACAGGCGCAGGAAGCGCGCATTGGTGGAATTGAGCAGCCGGAACCGCCGCCTGGCGCCCGCATCAACCGCCAGCACCGGATTTTTCAAACCATTGATCAGCAGGTGATCGCCGACCCGGCCATTCATCCGGTCGATCATCGTGTCGTCGGGCATGGAGCCATCGGCATCAAGGCGCAGATCGGTGATTTGCAGCACGGTGTCGCCATAGGCTGCGGGAACCGGATCCACTTTGGGCCTGATGATGAACGCCCCCGCCAGCCCGCGATAGACCTGCTCGGCGGTCTTCATGTGCGGATGCGGATGATACCAGCATGCCGCGGCAAATCCGGCCGGCAGGGTAAAGCTGTAGGTGCGCCCGGTGCCATCGGCGACCGGTGACATCGCGGCACCATCCTGATCGGCGGGCACGGGAACGCCGTGCCAGTGGATTGTGCTGATGTCGCCGATTCGGTTGACAAACTGGATCGCGACCGCATCGCCTTCGGTGACCTCGATCATCGGGCCGGGCGATTGGCCATTGTAGGCCAGCACTGGCGTCGTCAGGCCATTGATAAACCGCGCCGTGCCGGGTGCGGCGGTCAGCATCGCCGCGAAAGTGCCCGGCTTGCTTGATTGGTTGGCCAGTTTCGGGAGTTCACGGAACGGCTCGCCTTCCGGCAGTGGCACGATCTGACGTCTCGTGCCCATCATCCCTCGCATCGTGCCGCCGGACATGCCGCGCATGTTCATTTGCGCCTGCGCCCGCGACAAGGCCAGCGAAGCGGCTCCTGTCAGAAGAAAACTGCGACGATCCATGACTGTGGCCTTTCGCTGTGAAGCACACGGCAGCGCCGCGCCTGCGTTGTTGCATGCAGATGATATATGATAAAGCCTGCCTCATTACAGGATGCGTCACTTCGTCTTGCCGGTCGGTGGCCATGGCGCAAGGCCGCAACAACCAGGGGAAAGCCGTTATGTCAGACACAGCCATGATCGTCGGTTGGGCGCATTCGCCCTTTGGCAAGCTTGAGGCTCCCGATGTCGAGACCCTGATGGCCAGCGTGGCCGGGACCGCACTCGAACACGCCGGGGTTGAGGCCAAGGATGTCGATGCCATCCGGGTTGGCGTGTTCAACAGCGGCTTTTCCAAACAGGGTTTTGAGGGCGCGCTGGTCGCCCCCGGTCTGCCCTCTCTGGCCAGCGTCCCCTCGGTTCATGTTGAAAACGCCTGCGCTACCGGATCGGCGGCCATTCATGCGGCGCTGGATTTCATTGCCGCTGGGCAGGGGCGAATCGCGCTGGTGGTCGGCGCAGAAAAAATGACAGCGACCCCAACCGCCGAAGTCGGCGACATTCTCCTGGCCGCCTCCTACCGGCGCGAGGAGGCCGCGATCGATGCCGGATTTGCCGGGATATTTGGCCGCATCACCCAACATTATTTCCAGCTTTATGGCGACCACAGCGCCGAACTCGCCATGATTTCTGCCAAAAACCACGCCAACGGCGTGCAAAACCCGCTGGCGCAGATGCGACGCGATTTCGGCTTTGCCTTTTGCAACAC
>DAICZI010000160.1 GCA_027311205.1 Beijerinckiaceae bacterium
CATTAGGGGCCGAGATCGCGGAAGCCGCGGCGGAGCTCGAATTCGTCGGAACTCACCAGCGCCTCGGCGCGGGCCAGCCGGCGGTCGAGCGCGCGCAGCCGCGCCGTCGTGGCATCTGCGGTCTCCAGCAGCGGCTTGAGTTCAGGTATGATGGCGGTGATCGGCTGGCCCACGGCCTGGCTCGAATCAATCTTGAGCATTTTCAATGCCGAATCGTTGACGACATTCACAAGGCCGCCATCATCAACACCCATGATCGCGGTCGGCACGCCCGCCAGCACTGCCTCGATGAATTGCCGGCGGTCATCAAGGCTCTGGCTCGCCGCCAGCAACCGGTTCTGCTGCACCCGCAATTCGGAGGTCATTTTATTGAAAGTCTGGCCGAGATGGCCGAGATCGCCATCAGCCTTGCGCACCGGCACCTGCACGTAAAGATTGCCGCTGGCCACCTGATCGGTCGCGGCAATCAGTCGGCGAATCGGCGCAACCAACTGATTGGCAAAGGCAAGACCTATCCACGTGGCCGAGAGCAGCATGATCAGCGCGAGCAGGCCAAACAATATGGCAAAGGCCAGCTGGATCTGGCTCTTTGACGCTTCAAAAATCTGGAACAGCCGCTGCAACGCCTGGGATTCCTGCGGAAAGCTCACCGCCAGCGGGCTGATGGGCCGCGCCGTATAGAGATACACCCCCTTGAACGCCTTCAACGGACTGAGTGCGACATACACATCGCCATTGTCGAGCAGCAGGCATGAGGGATCATTCTTGGCGGCATCGGCAAAATCGGCGGCCTCCGGCGTCACGGCGGGTCGTGCACCTGGAGCATCGCCGTGCGCAACAATCTCGCCATCGGTCTTCATCATGACAGCGGTGGCGAAGTCCAGAAACCGCGCCCGCGAGGCGAAATACTCGTGAAACACCTGCGGGTCTTTGTCGAACAGCGTCTTGCCGCGATCAAGATCAGCGGCGGTGAGGCGCGTCTCCCGAATGAGCGAGCGACATTCGGAATCCTGTACCAGCTTGGCGGCAATGCCGGTATTTTGAATGGCCGTGCTGACATCCTGCATATAACCAGGATTAAGACTGCGATGCAGCGTGATGGTGCCAACCATCACCATCAGCAAGGCTGGCGTGGCGGCCACAATCGTGAACAGCGCCACAATGCGCAGATGCAGTTTGGCTCCCGCCGCGTGCGCCCGCCATTGCCGATAAAGCCGGTAGGCCTCGACAAGAACCAGCAGCAGCAAGGCCAGAATCATCAACAAATTGGCAATGATCAGCCATTGCACATTGCCATTGTTGGGCGGCACCGGCGTCAGGCCCGAAAACACCAGAAATGTGAACAAGGCCACAGCCAGCGCCACAAGCACCAGGGCAAGACCGCGCCACGAAAATGTGCGTGGCATCACCAACTGCCGCCCCGTTTCAGGGGTGCGGATTGGCGCCACCGGCTTGGTCGTGGCAGAACCAGGCAATTTGGACAAGTCACCCATGGTCACAGAATTTCGGCCCGAAACAGTGAGCGGGCCTTCGGAGATTCCCAAATCACCGCGCCGCAAATGTTGTATTTATATCACTGTGTTGCCGAATTGCGACATTTTTGCGCCTGGCCTGGTGAAGCTGCCTTCAGCTTTGGCTCATTTGGGCAGGCGCATTGGTTGAATCTCCAGATCACGTACCTTTTTGCGCAGCGTGTTGCGGTTGAGACCGAGCAGGTCAGCCGCCCGGATCTGGTTGCCGCGCGTTGCGCCCAGGGCTGCGGCAATCAGCGGCCCCTCGATCTCGCGCAGCACACGATGATACAGCCCCGGCAAGGGCAATTGCCCCTCGGGGAGTTTGAAAAGCCTGGCCAGATGCCGCTCCAGGGCCAATTGCAGGCTGGAGTCTTCAAGGGCAGCCTCGCTGGGCCTGTTGTGCTCCCCGGCCGTCAGGTGCGTTTCGCCGGGCGTTGGCGGCCGCTCGAAATCAATCTCGGCCTCGATCAGTTCTGCGCCGATCACCTCTTGCGGATAGAGCGCGGCCAGGCGGCGCGTCAGATTTTCCAGCTCGCGCACATTGCCCGGAAAACGATAGCGCTTCAGCCGTTCTGCGCCGTCGCGATCCAGCCGCTTCAACGGCAGGCCTTCATTGGCCGCAATATGGAAGAAATGACTGGCCAGATCAGGGATATCCTCGCTGCGCTCGCGCAAGGGCGGCAAACGCAGCGGCACAACGTTAAGCCTGAAAAACAAATCCTCGCGAAACAGCCCCTGCTGGATGAGCTGACGCAAATCCTTGTTGGTGGCGGCGACAATGCGCACATTGGTCTTGATCGGCTGGCGACCGCCGACGCTGGTATATTCGCCCTGCTGCAGCACCCGCAGCAGGCGGGTCTGCGCCTCCATCGGCATATCGCCGATCTCATCCAGGAACAGCGTGCCGAGTTCGGCTTGCTCAAAGCGGCCCACAGCACGGGCGTTGGCCCCGGTGAAAGCGCCCTTCTCATGGCCAAACAACTCGCTTTCGATCAGTTCGCGCGGGATTGCCGCCATGTTGATCGCCACAAACGGCCCGTTCTTGCGTCGGCCGTAATCATGCAGCGCGCGCGCCACCAATTCCTTGCCGGTGCCGGATTCGCCGGTGATCATCACCGTCAGGTCGGTCTGCATCAAGCGTGCCAGCGCCCGGTAGATTTCCTGCATGGCCGGCGAGCGCCCGACCAGCGGCATGCCCTCCAGCGTCGGCGCATCATGATCATGCGGCTTGCCGCGCGGCGTGGCCAGCGCCCTTCCGACAATGGCCACCAGTTCGCGCAAGTCGAAAGGCTTGGGCAGATAATCATAGGCCCCGCGCTCGGAGGCCTTGATGGCCGTCATAAAGGTGTTCTGCGCGCTCATGACGATGATCGGCAATTCTGGGCGCTGCTTTTTGATGCGCGGCAAAAGATCGAAGGCATTTTCGTCCGGCATCACCACATCGGTGATGATCAAATCGCCCTCGCCCGCCTCCACCCAGCGCCATAATTGCGCGGCATTGGCGCAAGCCCGCACGCCATAACCGGCCCGGCTCAGCGCCTGGGTGAGAATAGTGCGGATCGACGTGTCATCATCCGCAACGAGGATCATTTCACCGCTCATGCGGGCCTCCTCCGGCAAAGGCAGGGCGAAGTGGGGCGCTGGCTACAGGCAGAAGCACACGAAAGAGGGTTTGGCGTGGCTGTGATTCGCACTCGACAATGCCTCCATGGTCACCGATCAACTTAGCTACCAGTGCAAGTCCGAGGCCAGTTCCGCTCGGCTTGGAGGTGACAAAGGGATCAAACAGCGTGGTGGCGATTTCTGGAGGCACCCCGGGGCCATTGTCTTTGATGATAATCTCCAGCGGCAGGCTGGTCGGGGCCGTGCTGCCGGGCGAGCGGATCCGCACACCGGGGCGAAAGGCGGTCGAAAGCTCGATGGTGCCGTCAATGGCATCCTCGCCAATCGCCTCGGCGGCGTTTTTCACCAGATTGAGAAACACCTGCACCAATTGGTCAAAATCCCCTGCGACGGCTGGCAGCGAGGGGTCATAATGTTCCAGCAGCCGGATATGTCGGGCAAAACCGGCCGTGGCACTGCTGCGCACCCGGTCAAGAACCTCGTGGATATTGACCTCGCTGCGCGCCACGGGACGCGCATCGGAAAACACCTCCATCCGGTCAACCAGTTTGACGATACGATCGGTCTCGGCGCAGATCAGCCGGGTGAGCAGACGATCATCCTCGCCCAGCCCGCCTTCCAGCAACTGCGCTGCGCCGCGAATGCCGGCAAGCGGGTTCTTGATCTCGTGCGCCAGCATCGCCGCCATGGCTGAGACCGACCGCGCTGCTCCGCGATGCGTCAGTTGCCTGTCTATTTTATCAGCAATTGTGCGTTCCTGCATCACAATGGCGATTTGGCGGGCAGCATTGCGCAGCGGCATGACCTGAATATCGACAATGCGCTCAATGCCAATACGCGGCGTGCCAAGATCAACCCGATATTCCTGAATCGGCGCGTCGCGGGTGATCACGTCGTCAATCAGCGCCTTCAATGGCGAATCATAGGGGATGAGGCCAGAAATGGTCTGGCGCGCCAGCAGGGCCCGCGACATCGAGAAGAACTGCTCGGCGGCCTGATTGGCGTGGATGATCGCGCCATCCAGCGCCAGCACCAGCACCGGATTGGCCAGCGCATGTACGAGGAGCCGAGCCATGTCGGCTTCATCTACTGGTGTGGTTTCTCCATCACGCGCCATCAGTTCACGCGACATGGGCAAGCCCTTTGGTAAAAACTTCTTCGGTAATGACTTCTTCCGTAAAAACTTCGCCCAACAGCCGCAGGGCGACATCGGCTTGTGTCGTTGCCACCAAAGCAAGACGCAGCGTTTCGGGTGCACCGGCATGGCGGGCATAGGCCGCCAGATGCTTGCGTGCGTGGAGCAAACCCTTCAGCCTTCCCATGCTCGAAAGCAGCCCCTCAAGGTGCTGTCGCGCCGCAGCACAGCGTGCCGCAGCGCTCGGCAGGCGCGGCCTATGTCCGGCCAGCCCCTGCCCGATCAGGCCCGGCAGCCAGGGCTGGCCCATCGCGGCGCGGCCAACCATGACGGCATCGGCCCCCGAGAGCGCCACCATGGCGCGTGCCGAGGCAATGTCGATGCAATCGCCATTGGCGATCACCGGCAGGCTGACCGCGGCCCGCACCCGGCTGATAGCCGACCAATCGGCATGGCCCTTGTAAAATTGCACCCGTGTGCGGCCATGCACGGAAATCAGCTTGACGCCGAAGCTTTCAGCGTCGCGCGCCAGTTCATCGCCATTGAGGCTCCGCTCATCCCAGCCCAGCCGCATTTTCAGCGATACCGGCACTTTCACCGCCCCCGTCACAGCGCCAATCAGGCGCCGCGCCAAAGGCAAATCACGCATCAGTGCCGAACCGGCGTAACCGCCGGTGACGCGCTTGGCCGGACAGCCCATGTTGATGTCGATCATTTGCGCGCCGGAGGCCTCCGCCAGCCGCGCCGCCTCGCCCATCCAATGGGGATCACACCCCGCAAGCTGCACGACATGCGGCGTGACGCCGGTGCCTTCGGCACGCAGGCGCGCTTCATGGGCGCCGCTGGCGTAATCATCGCTTGCCACCATCTCGGTAAAGGCGAGGCCAGCACCAAATTGCAAAGCGATGCGACGCATTGCGGCATAACTCACGCC
>DAICZI010000161.1 GCA_027311205.1 Beijerinckiaceae bacterium
CCCTCATGGCTGCGTGGCACAGCCGCTGTGCCAGGCACCCGGAACACCAGACTCGCGGCCCGGCTGAGGCCAAACCAGCCATCGACGCTGCGCTTGGCCCGCGCGCCCGAGCTGCGCGCCGTCTTTCGATCCATCTCGTAATCAGGCCAGATGGCGCGGAACACATCGGCGGCTTGCATCTCGCCATCGCCGACAGCCGCCAGAAGATCATCGAGTGAGGCCATGGCGAGGCGCGGTAGCGCCGCTTTCAGGGCTTCGTCAGAATAGGGCTTGCCCGCCTTTTCAAATGCCGCGCGCAGGATTTGCAGGCCAAACTCTTTGAACTGCGCCCGCCGTGCCTCCCGCGTGGCGCGACGGATGGCGGCGCGGGCCTTGCCGGTCACCACCATCTGTTCCCAGGCCGGCGTCACTGTCTGATTGGTTGAGCCAGCAATCTCCACCTCATCGCCATTATGCAGGGGGGCCATCAACGGCGCGATCCTGCCATTGATTTTGACCCCGACGGCCCGGTTGCCGACATCCGTATGCACAGCATAGGCAAAATCCAGCGAGGTCGCACCCTGCGGCAACGCGATCAGCTTGCCCTTGGGGGTAAAGCAGAACACCTTGTCATGGAACAATTCCAGCTTGGTATGTTCCATAAATTCTTCCGACGTATTGCCCTGATTGAGCCGCTCGATGGTGCGGCGCAACCATTGATAGGCGCGGCTTTCGGAATTCAGGGCGTCCGGCCCGCCCGGAACGCCGTCCTTGTAGAGCGCGTGCGCGGCAATCCCGTTTTCGGCAATGTCGTGCATCTCGAAGGTGCGCACCTGCAACTCGACCCGCTGCTCGCCAACACCCACGATGGTGGTGTGCAACGAGCGGTAATCATTCTCCTTGGGCAGCGAGATATAATCCTTGAACCGACCCGGCACTATTTGCCAGCGGGTATGCACAACGCCCAGCACCGCGTAACAATCAGGGGTGGTGTCGACCAGGACCCGGAAACCATAGACGTCAGACAACTGCTCGAAGGCAATCGATTTGCGCTCCATCTTGCGCCAGATCGAATAGGGTTGCTTTTCGCGGCCCATCACCTGCGCCTTGATGCCGCGTGCCGCCAATGCTTCGGCGAGGTCCTTTTCCACCCTTTTGATGACGCCGCCATAATTTTTGCGCAGGCTTTCCAGCCGCGCCGCAATCGTCGCCGCAGCCTCCGGCATCACGGCCCGAAACGACAGGTCTTCCAGTTCCTCGCGCATCGCCTGCATACCCATGCGACCGGCCAGCGGCGCATAGATTTCCAGCGTCTCCTCGCCGATGCGACGCCGCTTTTCCGGCGAAACATGGTTCAGGGTGCGCATGTTATGCAAACGGTCAGCGAGCTTCACCAGCAGCACCCGCACATCTTGCGCCACTGCTAGCAGGAGTTTGCGGAAATTCTCGGCCTGGGCCGCGCGCTTGCTGACAAGATCAAGCCGCTTCAGCTTGGTCAAACCCTCGACCAGACCGCCAATTTCCGCCCCGAAAATATGGTCGATTTCCTCGCGGGTCGCGGCCGTATCCTCGATGGTGTCGTGCAGCACCGCCGCCACAATGGTGGCGTCATCGAGCTTCAGGTCGGTGAGAATCGCCGCGACTTCAAGCGGGTGCGACAGATACGGATCGCCGGATTCCCGCTTTTGCGTGCCATGCGCGCGCATCGCATAGACATAAGCGCGGTTAAGCAGATCTTCGTTGGCATGGGGGTTGTAACGCAACACCCGATCAACAAGATCCATTTGCCGCATCATGGGAGGCCAAGCGACTTTCTCAAAAGGGTGTCAAGGCACCACGGCAACAAAACCCCGTCACGAGGAAGGGGCCTTGCAGGAAATCTCAATCGCCGTCATCTTCCGTGGCGGCGGGCGGCACGATGCCTTCCAGACCGCGCAGCAGATCTTCTTCGGTCATGCGGTCGAACTGGCCGTCTTCAGCGCTATCGACGGCGACATCAGCGACACTGGAAAGGCTGGGAGCAGCCTGTGTTTCCGGTTCGTCGACTTCGACATTCTTCTGCAACGAGTGGATGAAATTCTCGCGCAGATCATCAGGCGCCAGCATGCCGTCGGCAATTTCGCGCAGGGCGACAACCGGGTTTTTGTCGTTGTCCCGATCCACCGTCAAGGCCGATCCCGCACCCAAAAGGCGGGCACGATGGCTGGCCATCAAAATCAGGTCAAACCGGTTGGGAACCTTATCGATGCAATCTTCGACTGTGACGCGCGCCATGAACCACCAAAACTGTGAGATTTCTGTGCTGATCCCTTAAGCGCCCCTTCGGCAAAAATCAACCATTCTTGCAATGTGGGCTGAAGCCGACGGGCAAAACCCTCGCCCCCTGCCCGGCGTGTCGCCTTGGAGATCGCCCTTCGAAGGTCGAGGCAGTTGCAGTGAAGGGGGTCTTGAAGCGCGCAGGGACGCTTTCAGACGCACGCAGTGTTTAAACGTTCAGCCCCACTTTGACAGCCCACGCATCGGGCTGCGGAAGTCACAATTCTGCAATGTCAATTTGCTTAAATACCATGAATTCAAAAAAATTTTGTTCAAAGTCAACGACCTAGCCATATTTGCTTGACGAGCACGGAGCACGTGCTAGACTTGCAAGCCTGTTGACGTTTGGGCCGACGTCACCATGTTCGGATCCACGGCTGCGCGAATCTTGGATTTTTGGGACTTTGTCGGCGCGGCAAAAGCCTAGTGATATTCGGGCTAAGGCGCATATTTAGCTTTAATAATTATTTCAGAGAGCACCATGCAACAGCAAGAGCGCATCGCCCTTTTCATCGACGGGGCCAATCTGTATGCCACCGCCAAAATGATCGGGTTTGACATTGATTACAAAAAGCTTCTGAAGGAATTTCAGGGTCGCGGACGTTTGATCCGCTCTTTCTATTACACGGCCCTGGTTGAAGATCAGGAATATTCTTCGATCCGCCCCTTGATTGATTGGCTGGACTATAACGGTTTTGCCGTTGTCACCAAGCCAGCCAAGGAATTTACCGATTCGATGGGCCGCCGCAAGATCAAGGGCAACATGGACATTGAACTGGCGGTCGATGCCATGGAAATGGCCGATCATCTTGATCATATCGTCCTGTTCTCGGGCGATGGCGACTTCCGCTCGCTGGTGGAGGCGCTGCAGCGCAAGGGCGTGCGGGTCTCGGTCGTCTCGACTGTCACCACCCAACCGCCGATGGTTGCCGATGAACTGCGCCGCCAGGCCGATGAGTTCATCGACCTCACGCAATTGATCAGCCGCGTCGGGCGCGATCCCGGCGAGCGGCCAGACCGGGTGCAAAGGTTCCAGGAACGCCGTCCGATCCCGGCCTTCTCGCCCGACCATCCCAATGACGATAACCTGCCAGCCGGGTGACTGTGCGAGACCTGGCTGAGGCCAGAGCGCCTGCGGCTGATTGTCCGCTATGTCCGCGTCTGGCGGAATTTCGCGATGCGGCGCGGCGCAAGGAGCCTTCATGGTTCAATAGCCCGGTTCCCTCCTGGGGCGATGATGTGGGCGCGCGCCTGCTGATCGTCGGGCTGGCTCCCGGCCTGCGGGGAGCCAACCGCACCGGGCGCCCTTTCACTGGTGACTACGCCGGCGTCCTGCTTTATGACACTTTGGCCAGGCACGGTTTCACGACAGGGACCTTTGCGGCGGATCCGGATGACGGCCTGCAGCTGGTAGGTTGCCGCATCACCAATGCGGTGCGCTGCGTGCCGCCGCAAAACAAGCCGCTTCCAGCAGAAATCACCCAGTGCCGCACGTTCCTTGAAGCCGAAATCGCCCGGCTCCACCGCCTCGCCTGCATTGTTGCGCTGGGCCGTGTGGCACATGAGGCGGTGGTCAGGGCCTGCGGGCAGCGGCTGGCGCTGGTGCCCTTCCGCCATGGGGCCATCCACCAACTCGCAACGGTTCATGCCAAGCCGGTGAATCTGGTCGATTCCTATCATTGCTCGCGCTACAACACCAACACGGGCGTACTGACACCAGTCATGTTCGATCAGGTGTTTGCCAGCATCCGTACGCTTCTGGCCAAGTGACCAGCCAACAGCATCATTGACAGTGTCGGCGCACTGCCGCATTTTCCGCCACCATTTTGCAGCACCCCGCCGCCCCTCTGCCCGGAACAAAATCCATGGACCTAGTCATTGTCGAGTCGCCCGCCAAAGCCAAAACCATCAATAAATATCTGGGGCGCGGCTTTGAGGTGATGGCATCCTTCGGCCATATCCGCGATTTGCCCGCCAAGGATGGCTCGGTTGATCCTGAAGCTGACTTTTCCATGCTCTGGGAAGTGGACGCCAAAGCCTCCAAACGCGTCAGTGATATTGTCAGCGCCGCTCGCAATGCCGACAAGATCATTCTGGCGACCGACCCTGACCGCGAGGGCGAGGCGATCTCGTGGCATGTGCTGGAAATGCTGCGCCAAAAAAAGGTGCTGAAGGACAAGCCGGTCGAACGCGTCGTGTTCAACGCGATCACGCGGGATTCAGTCACCGAGGCCATGCGCCATCCCCGCGCCATCGACCAGCCTTTGGTTGATGCCTATCTCGCCCGCCGGGCGCTGGATTATCTGGTCGGCTTCAATCTGTCGCCAGTGCTGTGGCGGAAATTGCCGGGCGCCCGCTCGGCCGGCCGCGTGCAATCGGTGGCGCTGCGGCTGATTTGTGACCGCGAGCGCGAAATCGAAACCTTCATCAAGCGCGAATATTGGTCGATTCTGGCTTATCTGAAAACCGCCAAAGGCGAAGGCTTTACCGCCCGGCTCGTCGGTGCCGATGGCAAGAAAATCAACCGGCTCGATGTTGGCGCAGCCGCCGAAGCTCAGGCCTTTGAAGCAGCTTTGCAGGCGGCGCGCTTCAGCGTCACGAGCGTCGAGGCCAAGCCGGTCAAGCGCCACCCCTCCCCGCCCTTCACCACCTCGACCTTGCAGCAGGAAGCCGCCCGCAAGCTTGGCTTTGCCCCGGCCCGCACCATGCAACTCGCCCAGAAGCTTTACGAGGGCATTGACCTTGGCGGCGAAACCGTCGGCCTCATCACTTATATGCGTACCGATAGTACTATTCTTTCAAATCTGGCAATTGCCGCCTCCGAAAAGTTAATTAAGCAAAATTACGGCCCGCAGTATCATCAAGTCCGTCAATATAAAACTAAACAACAAACC